>JBGCDN010000591.1:0-3333 GCA_045105495.1 Planctomycetaceae bacterium | reverse complement strand
ATGTAGCAGTTCACTTTCTGACTACCGAATGGAACCCCAAGATCTTCCGCCCGCTGCATGTGCATTCGCGTATGCCGCTGCTCATCGCGCATTATTTCGACCAGGCCAGACCGGAATTCGCCAGGGGCGTCGGGGAACACGACCAAGACCAACGCCATCACTTCCAAAGCCTGAAGTTCATGATTGGCCATGATGTGATGAGCCAACCCGCGTCGAAACGGATCGTGAAATGAACCCGGTTTCGGCATGGCTGGAGCCGCGCGGCGTTCGGCGAAGCGTAGGTTTTCAGGACGTCCGGGTTCCTCAACACGAAGCACGTCCCCGGGGTCGTTGTCCGGGAGGTTAGTTGGCGGAGACAAGAGTTTGGTCTCCAGGTCCTCTGAGAGAAGGACCGATTCAGCAAACGTGCGAATGTTCATTCGGTGCAATTATCCGTTTACATGCCAAGCAATGAAGAAACATCTAGCTCGGCGTATCCAAAGTCGCGCGTGTCCAGCACTTGTAGGAGCTGGTCTTTGTTCTCGGCTTCTGAGAACTCAAACCCAATCAATGCGTGGCCTTCAGCCTCACCTGTATCGACGAAGTTAAAGTAGCAGATACTGGTGATAGAACTTGCTTCCCTCATCAATTCACGCAGGGCGCCGGGGCGGTCTGGGAAGTCGATTCGCATGAAGCAGGGATTCGACGCGAGTTCGGGCTGGAAAGGAATGACCCGGTACATCGTTACCAAATGCTCTGTTACTTCACGGAATTTCTGACCGGCATCTCGCAGGCCAGCGACAAATGGTTCTAGTTCGTCAGGCCGGATTTGCAGGCCCAAAATCGGCGATGCACTTTTTGATCCGGTCTTGCCGTAGCGAAAGTCAATGATGTTGATGTCTTCCATGAACTGATCAAGCAGTTCAATTAGCGAACCACTTCGCTCATCAATCTCAAACTGGAAGAAGTGACGTGTCGTGTCTACCAGTCGACTGCTTTGAACGATCCGCGGCAGTGTCCGGAAGTCAACATTGCCTCCGCTCACGATCGCCGTGCAAACTTCTGCGGCTGGGTTCACTCGTCCAGACTTCGTAGCCTCAATCAGCCCCGCAAGCGCGATCGCGCCGGATGGTTCTGGAACGACGCGCAGTCCTTCCCAGAGTTGCTGAATTGCTCCGCAGACTTTTGCATTCGAAACCTTCACGATTTCGCCATCAAGACACTCCCGACAAATCTCCCACGTCATCGCGCCGGGGGTCGCGACGGCGGTGCCATCGCAGAATGGGTCGACATCGTTCATCGAGACACGTTTGTTCTCGTTAAACGATTTCCACATCGATTCCTGGCCCTCGACTTCGACACCAATCACACGGACGTTGGGCATCCGTTGTTGCATGAGGAAAGAAACGCCGCTGGCAAGACCACCTCCGCCGACCGGGACAAATACCACATCAGGGCGCACATTCATTTCATCGAACTGAGCTACCAGTTCGTGGCAGACAGTTGATTGGCCAGCAATTACATGAAAGTCATCGAAGGGCGAAAGGATTGTGGCGTTCGTTTCAGATGCGAACTGATGAGCCGCCGTCGAGGCCTGTTCGAAGCTGTCACCAACCAGTCGTATCTCGACGAAATGACCACCATGCTGCCGTACCGCTCGCTGTTTAAGCTCCGGCGTCGATCGCGGCATGAAGACGGTAACGGGAACCTCAAGTCTTGCCGCAGCAACGGCTACGCCCTGAGCATGGTTTCCTGCTGACGTTGTTACGAATGGGCCACGATCATCCGATTCCACACAGTTGGTCAGCTTGTTGTAGGCTCCACGCCACTTATACGACCGAACTTTCGACAGGTCCTCGCGCTTGAGATAGATGGTTGCGTCGTCGCCGCCAGTCGCAGACGAAAGAAGTTCAAACGGCTGGAGTTGCGTTTTAGTGTCGACGGCGTAAACGGTTGCTGCAGCATGTTCACACGCTTTCAGCAGGGCAGGGGAATCAACAGCATTCATCGTGGTGTCGTAGGTCTTCGGTTCTGAACGGGGACGCAATGGTAGTTACCCAAACCCCGCGACGATACATCAGCGATTGCTTCACGGCCCAAACACGGCTCGAGTACCCAACCATGGCCGTTCCGCGAGGGCAACTCGTTACATGTTCGTGACCCAGCCGGGATTGATGTAGTTGGTTTGAAGGGCGACGATGGTACTTCTCGAAAGGAGCCCAATATGTTGTCTCAATGTGTGGTCATCCAGCTTCTGTTAGTCGTTCTTCAAATTGCAACGTGCGCTCCTGTGAGTGCTGACGAGAAGGCTGAACCGTATTCGCATCTCCTTTATCTGCGTTACGTGAAGAAGCCAGATAGAAATAGTCTGCCCACCGAGTTGGCGATTCATCGTGTGCATCCCGTCGCGGACGTTTTTCGCAACGACGCCATCCGACCGCTCGGGTTTGTTCCCGGTGCCAGTACCACAATCGTTGGCTGTGTAGATGGAAAAGCGGTGATTAATTCTGGGCCCGCACAGATTCAGATTGTTGATTTGTCGTCTGGTGACGCGACCATCGTAAATGCTCGCGCTGAATCTGTTGTGATTGATCGGAAGCGAAATCGACTGATATTCGCTGTGCCATCGACAACAACGATTCGTCAATTCGATTTGGAAACACAGAAAGAGACCACCATCTTTCGAGGACGAAAGGATCGGCCTCCAACGATGGGCGGCTTTGGGCATTCTACAATCGCTATTTCTCCCGACAGCCGTTGGCTCGCCGTTGCCACGATCGCTGAACAGGACAAGCAATCATCGTGGCATGATCGGTTCGAAGTGAATGTCATTGCTCTCTCAAAAGGAGCAAGATTCCAAAAACGACTGCTCGGAATATTCGATGGGACGACCACAATGACTGGGGCAGGTGACCATATTGCCGGCCCCCATTTATTGTGGACCGATCCTTCAACCCTAATGATGGCAACGCCGGCGAAGGTGCCAGATCAGCAGCCAGGCATTCGTGCTGTTGGGAACCAGCGAATTCAAGTCGTTTCAGTGAACGCTGCGACGTTGAAAAGGACAACGATTTGCGAAGTGCCAGCGTCATCATGGTCGCCTTGGTTCGGTAAACTCTTGTGGCGTCGATCTGACCAACAACTGATGGTTCGTGGGATAGATACGAACTATCGGATCGATGTCAGTGAGCAAGAAGCAGTTCCCGATAGGAGCTTGTCAGTATTATTTAGTACTTCCGGGGACAAGCACCGACCGATGCTTCTTGCCGTAAAACATCGACTTGCGAAAAAGGTGAACCGTCAGGAGATATTCGTCTCGCCCGACGGTAAACAGGCTGTCTGGCTGGCGCCCGT
>JBGCDN010000590.1:0-5387 GCA_045105495.1 Planctomycetaceae bacterium | reverse complement strand
CTCTCCGCGCATGGGGACGCTGAAGACCTGAAGTGGTGGATATCAGAGATTTCAAAACGCGGCGGTGCGGACAACGTCTTTCTGGTTCATGGTGAATCGGATTCCGCAAAAGCTCTGGCAAACGTCATTCGCCACGACTGCAATTCCGAACCGGTCATCCCGCAGCTCTATGAGACGTACGAAGTTTGAAATCCGGACCGAGACCAAGCTGAATCGCGGTTCTCCCACACATTCTGAACACAATTGAGGGAAAGCAAAATGACGTCTTCCATCGCAGCGTTTCTCTGCGCAACAACGTTGCTCGCTCCACAAAGTGCAGCCGAAACCAACGCCACGGCTGACGCGGTCACTACGGCGCGTGCTTATCTAAAGCAGCTCAAGACTGGAAAGGTGAAACAGGCCGGCATCGACTATTGGCATGCCGACGCCATGTTGTCATCGACCTTCGGGTTACTCTACCTGGAACTGCCTGAAGCAGAACGCAAACGTGCTCAGAACGCTTTCACTGACTTTCTGGCGGCTCCGTTCGGAAACAAGCGGCTGATGGACCTGTTTCGTTCGATCAACGTCCAGTCAGCAACACCGACGAAGATCAACGCATCAACCGTTTCAGTACGGCTCGAACTTGTCGGCGATGGAGGAGACTTTCGAGCGACCAATACCTTGTTGCTACAAAAGTTCGGCACGAAATGGCGAATCACTGATCAGAGCCAAGGCAAGCAAACTCCGATTCGAGTTGCTCTTACGATGACCTACCTTGGCAACAAGAAGGGGCCAGCCGATTCTATTCCAGTTGTGTTGGAACGCGTTGTCGAAGACGTGCGAAAACAGATGCAGCAGCGTTGATTATTGTTGGGCTTCATACTTTCAGCTAGAGCTGCCCTGGCCCGATCCGAGAAACCAGTGGCCGCCGTCAAAAACGCCTGATCAAGACTGACTGAGCACTCCGTACTTGGGGCCTCCGAGCCCCAAGCGCGTTCGACTTGAGCGCTTGTGACAAGTTGTCAGTCAACTGTACGCGTCACCGCTGAACCGCAATCGCGAACCAACGCCGGGGGCGCAGCTTGGGGCCCGGAGGCCCCAAGTACGCGCGAACCTAACGACGCCCTTGGCGCCGTAGCTCCTCGGCCCCTCGCGCGTCTCTTTCTGACTGGCCGTGGTCGCACTTGGGCCGCACGCAAAGGCGCTCTCCCACGGCGAAAAATCGCATACCTGGAATTTTCAGGGCGTCTTCACTCAGCGTTCACACTCCCGGCTTTAATTCGCATCGTCGCAGGAGGAGTGAACTCCTCCGGATGGGTCACCTTCAAGGTGGAGGGTGACCGGGTCACACGGAAGTTTGGTCACAATCGCAGTGGGAGACGCCTGCCGAAATTCATCATCGAGATCTTAACGCATTGCTAACGAAGACAACGTTGGTGGTTCGTCGAGCACACCGTAATCAGCTCGGCTCACATATTCCAAAATTTATTCGCCAGAGGAATCAAAGTGCGAACTCAAACATGCAAGTCGCAACGTCGTGGCTTCACTCTTATTGAACTACTTGTCGTCATCACAATCATTGCCATCCTGATGGCACTTGTTCTACCCGCAATCATTTCGGCCCGCGGTGCAGCTCGAAGTGTGCAATGTAAGAACAACCTTCGACAGTTTGGAATTGCTCTTCACAGCTTCTCAACGACAGATCCCCAAAGCCGGTTGTGTACCGGGGCAATGGACTTCGCTCGCGACGGCAGCCCCGATGTCTACGGCTGGGTGGCTGACGTCATGAAGGTCAAGGGGGGTCTGCCTGGCCAGATGCGTTGCCCATCGAACCCATTGCTTGGAATTGAAAAACTCAATGACATGATTTCGACCGTTCCGGTCAGTGACCCATCCGGCTCCCGGGGTCTGCCGGCAAATCGTGTTGGCCAGGGCAAGCTCGGGAACCAATTGCTTTCGCCGGGTGCTGACCGAGTCGCTCTCACAGCCGAAGCTGTTCAGAACGGGATCAACACGAACTACGCAGCAAGTTGGTTCATGGTTCGCGGCGGATTGCTGATGCAAAGCCCTCCAACGGATCCAACCGGCAGCAACCCGAACGTTTTCGCCGACGAGTGCAAAGACCTTCCGGGGTCGGTTGGTCCAATGACGCAGCAGATGATGGACAATGCCGACGTGCCATCCAGCAACATTCCTTTGCTGGGTGACGCAGCTCCCGGAGATGCTGACGAAGCGATTCTTAGCCATACCCTTGATGGGACAGACCTGGTCGCCGGCATGCGACTTGCGGAAGCGTTCAACGATGGTCCAGCCGTTGTGAACGCATCCGGCGTAGTGGAAATCTTTGATGGTTCTGCCACGTATCGGCGATCTGAAATCCGTTCCATCATTCCCCAAGGGTTCCCGAAGGCCGGCGAGTTGGTCAGCAACGGAGCCGGTGGACTGGGAACGTCTCAGGCAACCTACGCTGCAGCAAGTGGAACCGGTGCAGCAGCAGGACGAATGGTGCTACAGGATACGCGCGACTGGTTCGCAGTTCACGGTGGTCAACTAAATCTGCTGATGGCAGACGGAAGCGTGAAGGTCGTCAATGACCTGAACGGTGATGGCTTCCTGAATCCAGGGTTCCCCGTTGGCGACCCCGGTGTTGACACGGGTGGCATTCCATTCGCGCAACGAGAGCAGGTGCTTGGCTACACCGACGGCCAGTGCGAAATGAGCCCATTCGAGGTTTGGAACGGGGCTCTTCTGAACTTCAAAATGTGGAAGAAGACCAACTTCGAAACTGGCCCTTAGTCAGTCTTGAAGCCTGACGCAGCAACTCTTAGTGCGGACTTCATCTTGCGGTGAAGTCCGCACCCTTCTTTGGCTGTCTTCTCCTGACCTCGCACACTTTTCGTGAGAGTCAAGCCCCACGCATTGAGAGCCCAGAATGACTAATGGACTTCTCGCCGACGATGCCAGCAGTGACGGCACCACATATTCGGCCGATGACCTCTCCGACATGCTTCACTCTGTCGCGAATGATTGTCCACCGGAGACTTCAACGCCACTAACCACTCGTCAAGGTTCGAACCAACCCAAGTCAGAAGTACCAACGGAAGAAGCAGCACGCGAAGCAGTTCTGCGCAGCAAGATCGCAGTGTCGCAGGACCTACTAGCCGAACTGATTCGTGAGCGTGACGCCGTCGCTGATGGCGGAAAGAAAAAGAAACGAACATCCCCGAGCCGGTTCGAAGTTCACTGGGAGAAAACTCTTCGCCAGGCGAAGGTCGATGCAAAGCTGTTGTGTACGAAGATCGAAGATCTTGGAGCCACAGGAGACACGCGAGCGGTCAGCATCCTGAAACCATTTGCTCATTCGAAACGCAAAGCAATTCGCAAGGCAACAGCGAAAGCTCTTCGCGAGATTGATTCGCTGGAGTCATCCTTCGTTCTACTTTCTTTGCTGAAAGATCGTAAACCAAAAGTCGCCAAGGCCGCCTTCATTGGCCTTTCCATGAGATTGAACGATGTACTCGTCTCACCGTTACTCGCCTACGGCATTCAGAACCCATCAACTCGAGCGGTTGCCGCTCGTCATTTTGGCAAAGCCAGTAAGGCTCAGGCCACATCGTTGATCGACGTTGTAACAAGCGATGCTGGAGACATCGGTTTGTTCGCACTACAGATGTTCGGCAGATCGTGTGACACAGAATCCGTGAGCGATCTCGCACCGTTGACGAAACACGAGTCCCCAGAGTTCCGCGCGGCGGCAATTGAGGCGCTGATCAAGACTCAGAATAAACAGGTGGTGCGATTTCTGAATCGTGCATTAACAGATCCTGACGAGCAGGTTCGGGCCAAGGCGGCCGCAGGACTTTCCCACTGGTCCAGCGAAAGCAGCGCGCGACGGTTGCTGACATTGCTGAAGGACCGAAGTGTCGAGGTTCGACGGAACGCCGCGACCGCTTTGGTTAAGACGCCCACGCGAGAGTTTCTGGGCACGATAGTAGAAGTTTTGAAACAGGAATCGGACGAGGCAACACAGCTATCACTCATCCAAGCCGTTGGACAGATCGGTTCTGTAGAACATGCCGACGTGCTCTATTCGCTGACTAAGTCGGAATCGTTGGATACTCGGGTCGCCGCGTTAAGAGCATTGACGAAAGTCAAAGACAAGCGTGCTTTGCCTCTGCTAGTGAGCTTGCTGAAAGACCCGGACGAGAGAATCCGAGAGAAGGCAGCCACGGGGATTGGGTTCAACGGAAACCTCGCTGGGATTCCGCGACTGTCGGAGCTAATGAAGTCCGATCGTTCACAAGCGGTGCGGATCGCCGCCGTCCGAGCCTTGGGAAATATTGGCAGCAGTGAATGCATTCCCGTGCTGAAGGGGGCATTGCAGGACGAAGCCCAAATTCGTTGCCAGGCAGTGATTGCACTTCGTAGTGTTGGGGACGAAAAAGTGGTTCCTCTCCTGCTGGATCGCCTTTACGACACCGCGCCGGAGGTTCGTTACAACGCAGTGATGGCTCTTGGAGAATTGAAAGCAAGCAAAGCAATTCCACCGCTACGTCGGATGATTGAAGATCCAAACGACATGGTGCAGCGAGCCGTTCACAAGGCGTTGGAAGAACTGGGCGTTTCAGTTTCGTCCGACCTCTGGAAGCGTCGATTTCAGCGGTCTTCTGCCGCAGTGCGAGACGTCTTCTCAGCGATCAAGCTTGCTGGACCGGTTCTGCCTGCAACTGTCGTACTTGTCATGGGCGCCGTGTATTGGCTGGCCAGTGGCAGCCTTGGATGGACTGCCCAGCCGCCAATTGTCGTTAAGAACACGTTACAGGCAACGATTAGTCCTGACGGGAAACAGGTGGTCGTCGTGCGCCAGGGTGGTGTCGTCGATTGCTGGAATGTTCCGGAAGAAAAACTCACTGCTCGTATCGGGCCTGATGGTGCACCGGTGGGGGCCCTTTTCGAACCGGACTCCAAATCGGTTCTTCTACTCGGAAACGGACAAGGGTATCGCTGGGATTTGAGTCCAGAATCGCCGCCAACACCCAGCGACGCCGCATTCCAAAACATGCAAGTTAATCACGCGCACAATGCGAGCCGGACGCGGGTTATCACGAAGTCTCTATCGAGTACCTACTTCGTGAACTGGGACGCCAGTCGTCATTCAGAGACATTTGGAGTACCGCCTGGCTTCGATCAGGCAATGGCAATTAGTCCCGATGGAATGGTGGCGGCAGTCGTTAGCGACAAGAACGACATCAAGCTGATTTCACTAGAAGGCGATGGCGAAGTCGCCAGCTACAGCCTGGCGTTCGACGCAGGCATGAGGCTAATCGTTTCAGCAATCGCTTTTAGTCCAGACGGGAGCCAACTGGCTTACGCGTTGAACTCGGGTGAAGTGACAGCCATGGACT
>JBGCDN010000589.1:0-7474 GCA_045105495.1 Planctomycetaceae bacterium | reverse complement strand
TAACGCCAAAGAAGTACCGCATGATAATTACTGCTGGATGAACGCCGCGTACGTCATGGGTGCTCAAATGACGGCGACGTTCGCCAAGACCGGATGGTGCACAGCGATCCGTGGTGTCGAAAACGGTGGAAAAGTCGAAGGCCTGCCCGCGCACACCTTTAAGAGTGATGATGGCGACACCGACATGAAGTGCCCAACAGAAGTTGGGATCACAGACCGTCGTGAAGCAGAACTCAGCAAAGAAGGCTTCCTGCCTCTGTGTCACTTCAAGAACACCGACTACTCGGTCTTCTTCGGTGCTCAGACGTGTCAGCGCCCTCTAAAGTACGACAAGCCAGATGCGACGGCCAACGCGGCTATCTCAGCCCGGCTACCGTACATCATGGCGTCTTCTCGCATTGCTCACTTCCTGAAGTGCATTGCTCGCGACAAAATTGGATCGTTCACAGATCGTCAAAGGATGCAGGATTTCCTCTCTAGGTGGATTTCCGACTACATCCTCGATGACGAGAATGCCGACGCCGAAATGAAGGCGAAGTTCCCACTCGCCGAGGCACAGATAACAGTAGAAGAGATTCCGGGGCAGCCCGGGGCCTACAATGCTGTCGCTCTGATGCGTCCGTGGCTGCAGCTGGAAGAGCTAACAACTTCGCTGCGAATGGTGGCCCAGCTGCCACAAAAAGCTTAGTCCGATTTGGTAAGATCAGGCCCACAGCGCGTCGCGCTGTGGGCCTGTTTTGAAAGGAAGTTGGCGTAGAGTGCAGCCTCAGTCCACTTCAACCAATGCGGCCTCCACCTCACAGCATGTTGAGGTGGAATCAACGGCGAAGCCGGAACCGCAGCTGCTGGATCTACTCGTCCAATACGGCACGGGAGAGTCCCGAAGCGTTGCCGCAAAGCCGGTCGACGGATTCCTTGCCGCCGAATCACTCGCAGAAAAGCTAAAGGCCTACCTTGGCCGACTCCCCCAACCTGACGACTACGAAGCAGTCAAACGACGCATCGCGAGAGACATCTCGCGGATTGACGACATGCTTTCGTCGCAGGTAAACAGCATTCTTCATCATCCAAAGTTTCAGGCCCTTGAGTCCGCCTGGCGCGGCCTCTGGCTAACTGTCGAACGCGCGCAGCAGGGGCTCGACACCATTGAGGAGCAGGGTGGTCACGGCGGTATTCAAATCCGTGTTCTCAATGTGTCAAAGAAAGAGCTCGCTCGCGATTTTGATCGAGCCATCGAGTTCGACCAAAGCGCGATGTTCCAGAAGGTCTACGAAGAAGAATTCGGAATGGCTGGTGGAACTCCCTACGGGGCGTTGATCGGAAACTACAGTTTTACGAATCACCCAGACGACATCGAACTGCTTGGGCACATGAGTGGCGTGGCCGCTGCAGCCTTCGCGCCGTTGATTACTGACGCTGGCCCCAATCTACTCGGGTTGGACGATTTCTCCACACTGGAGCAGCCACTCAATCTGCAAGCCACTTTCGCTCAGAAGAACTACGTGAGATGGAACTCTCTGCGTGAGCGGGACGACACTCAATTCCTCGCACTGACGTTGCCGCGTGTACTAATACGAAAACCGTATACCAACGACGGCCAAACAACAGCGGGCTTCCGATTCACTGAAGATGTCCAGGGCCCGGATCAAAGCAAATATCTATGGGGTTCTGCTGCGTGGGCTTTCGCGTCAGTGATTCTCCGTGCGTACGCTGCAACTGGTTGGTTTGGAGATATTCGAGGCGTAAAGCGCGGGTCTGCAGAGGGCGGTTTGGTAACGGCGTTGCCGACTCACTCCTTTGGCACCGATCGCGAGGGCGTCGCGATCAAGTCGTCCACAGAAGTTGCCCTCAGCGATACTGATGAACGCGCGCTTTGTCAGCTTGGTTTTGTGCCGCTGTCCGACTGTCAGGACACCGAATACTCAGTGTTCTACTCGAATCAGTCTGTGCACGAACCCAAAGAGTACGACGATCCGGTCGCGAGCGCGAATGCTCGGATTTCGGCGATGATGCAATACGTACTTTGTTGCTCAAGATTTGCCCACTACGTCAAAGTCCTCGCGCGAACGAAACTGGGTTCAAGCCAGGATCCTTACGAGATTCAGAACTGGTTGAATTCGTGGCTGGTCGATTATGTAACAGCAGACGATCGAGCCAATCCAGAGATGAAAGCGCGATTCCCATTGAGGGAAGCAGAATGTCAGGTGGACCGCGTTCCTTCACAACCCGGCGTGTTTCGACTGACAATCAATCTTCGCCCGCACTATCAGCTCGATCAGTTGGCAGCTTCAGTGCGTCTTGTTGCCCGCGTCTCACAACCTTCATAGGCACCCCATGAAATCGATTGAACTTTTCAAGAATGGTCAGCTGGACGACGCGCTCGAAGCCGCTATTCAGTCAGTCAAGAAGGCTCCCACCGACATCAATGCTCGGAGTGCGTTTGCGGAGCTGTTGTGCTTTGCCGGTGACCTTGAACGGGCCGACAAACAACTTGACGCAATGGCTCGCGTTGATCCCGGTGCTGCGGTCGGCGTCTCGATGTTCCGCCATCTTGTGCGAGCAGAAAAAGCGCGGTTCGAATTCTATTCTGAGAACCGAGTACCTGAATTTATTGAACAACCGTCTGAAGAGTTGCAATTACGCCTCGCCGCCCACATCGCTCTTCGCGCCGGGGATAATGCGGAGGCGGCCACTAAACTTGCTGAAGCCGAACGGTTACGAAAAGCGGTCAGCGGTTCGTGCAACGAAGAACCGTTCGAAGACCTGCGGGATCTGGATGATCTACTCGGGTCGGTGTTAGAGGTCATGACATCGAATGGAAAGTACTACTGGGTTCCATTCGAACTCATCACCTCGATCTCGTTCGAACAAGTCGAGTTCACACGCGACCTGCTTTGGAGACCGATGGAGATAGAAGTCAAAGGCGATCTGGAGGGACGCGTTTACGCCCCGGCGATGTACTACAGCACGTCAAAGTCCGAAGACGCGAAGGTCCGGGTAGGTCAGGCAACGGACTGGGATGATTCGCACGAAGGAATGGTGTTTGGCGTTGGACAGAAGATGTTGCTCGTCGGCGAAGAAGCACAGCCATTCCTTCAGGTGACCGACATTCGGATTAACGGAGCGTAGACGATGTCGGATCGTCCAAACTCCGATCAGCCGTTGAAGTCGTCAATCCTTGATCGGCTTTTCGATGAAGATCCAACGGTTTCAAAAGAACCGGTGCCTTCACAGGGTCAGATTCTGCGCGAGCTGAGGCAATCTGTGCGCCGCGATCTGGAGAACCTACTGAATACTCGATACCGCTGTGTTTCGTGGCCACCAGATCTCGATCAATTAGACGACTCTTTGGTGAACTACGGCATTCCAGATTTCACGTCTGCCGGCTACGACGCTGGTGAAGATTCGAGCTGGCTGTTGTCCGCCATTGAGTTTGCCATTCGCACCTTCGAACCACGCGTCACGAAGGTTCGTGTCAAACCGATTCGCGATACGGCGCAGCTTGATAGAACACTGCGGTTTCGGATTGATGCTGTCTTGAACGTCGATCCAGTCAACGAACCGGTTAGATACGACTCATCTCTTGACGCCTCAAGTGGCCAATTTAGCGTGCGGGGAGTCATCTAGTGACGGATCCGCTTCTGCCATGGTACGAGAAGGAGTTGGAGTTCTTCCGACAGATGGGCGCGGAATTCGCGCGAAGCAAACCGAAGATTGCTGCCAGGTTGAGCTTGGATTCCGTCGGGACGAAAGACCCGCACGTCGAACGCATGGTCCAGGCATTCGCGTATTTGAACGCGCGAATTCGGTTCAAGCTGGATGACGATTATCCTGAGCTCACGGATTCGATCCTCAGCATTCTGTATCCGCACTTTCTGCACCCGATTCCGTCAGTAACAACCCTCGAACTGGCGCTGGATCCTTCGCAGGGTGATCTCACGTCCGGATACCATCTTCCAAAAGGGACGGCGATCGAAACGGAACAGGTTGGCGACAATCCATGCCGGTTCCAAACGACATCGCCAACAACTTTGTATCCGCTCGCCTTGTCTCAGGTCCAACTTCGTTCGCGCCCGTTCGCGGTGCCTCGTTGTCCGAAGTCATCGCAGGCAGCCGGCTTGCTGAAGCTACAATTGAAGCCCTTCGCGAAGGAAGCAACGCTCAAGAACTTCAGTTTCGACAAGCTTCGTTTCCACATTCACCTGGCACAATTCCAGCAGGCTGCGGCACTGTACGAGCTAATGTTCGACAACGTCATTTCGGTCGTGCTCGCATCGAGCGAAGACGAGAGAGAACCGATTATCCTGCCGCCGGATTGTCTGAAACCTGGTGGCTTCGGGCACGATGACGCTCTGCTGCCTTTGTCAGGGAGAACGTTTCCAGGTTATCGGTTGATGACTGAGTTCTTCGCTTTCCCCCGGAAGTTTTTGTACTTCGACGTGGAGATCGGAAAAGAGAACCTCGCGAAACTTGGTGATAAGCTGGAAATTTACGTCCTGCTTGCGAACAGCGACCCTGATTTGGAACCGCTCATCAAGAACGATACCGTCCGACTGGGCTGTGTACCGGTCGTGAATCTCTTTGAGATCACAGCCGACGCGATCACGCTCAACGAGCGGGAGACAGAGTACCGAATCATCGCCGACGCGCGGCGAGAAGAGAGTTGTGAGATTTACTCGGTCGATGAAATTTCTGTGGGCGACGAGTCTGGCAATGTCAGACCGTTTCAGCCGTTCTACTCAATCCAACACTCGGGCCAGCGAGACGGGCAGGCGTTTTGGCATGCGTCCCGAAAGCCTGGTCCAACAGCCGGAGACTTCGCCGCGCCTCCACATGGTGGGACAGAGACATACGTGTCGCTGGTCGATACGGCACTGTCGCCACTGCGGTTGGCTCAGGGTACGTTGTATTCGAAGGTGACGTGTTTCAACCGAGATCTTCCCGTTCGGCTTCCTTTTGGCGGAGGTCGACCGGCGTTTGATTTTCCCGATGGACGCGGGCCAATTTCCACGATCCGCTGCCTGACCGCGCCGACTCAAACGCGTCGTCCGCCGCTTGGAAGACGCAATCTTTGGCGTGTCGTTTCTCAACTATCGTTGAACCATCTTTCGATTAGTGGACCTGACGCGCTGCCAGCGCTCAAGGAGATGCTGCAGCTTTACGATGTTCGAGACTCGGCCGATTCGCGCGACATGATTGAGGGAATCGTCCGCGTAAGCAGTAGAAGGGCCGTGCAAAGAGTTGGCGGTGCGTTCGCTCGAGGCACGGAAATCACCATCGTTATGGACGATGAGAAGTACACCGGCAGTAGTGCGTACTTGCTGGCATCGCTGCTGAATCAGTTTTTGGGAATGTACTCGTCAATCAACTCGTTTACGCG
The DNA here is from genome assembly GCA_045105495.1 of Planctomycetaceae bacterium. Lineage (GTDB taxonomy): Bacteria > Planctomycetota > Planctomycetia > Planctomycetales > Planctomycetaceae > CAYNWT01. The sequence continues at coordinate 2,094 of JBGCDN010000589.1, read as the reverse complement.
ATTGGTGGCGACGACGCTTAAGAAGCAATCACGAGAAGAGTTCTGGGAATGGGCACCGAGGGCCAGCGACAAGACGTTGGTCTGATTGACCAACTTAAAAAAGAGCCCTACCGCTTTGATTTCTTTCAGGCGGTCAGGCTTCTGGAGCATGCTGCGCGTGAATCGAAAGCCGTGGCGTCCAAGGCGATTGGTTCAGACCACGAACCGGGCGAGGAAGTTGTTCGGTTCCGAGCTCTGCCGTCGCTGACTTTTCCCTCTGGCCCGATTGCCCAAATCAAAACACCGGAAGAGGAACAACCGGTCGAAATGACGGTTGCGTTCATGGGATTGACGGGGCCATCCGGTGTCCTGCCAAGTCACTACACATCAACTTTGATTGAACGAGCTCACACGCGCTACAAAGACCGCGCGATGCTTGAGTTCTTTGATTTGTTTAATCACAGAACCATCTCACTGTTCTACCGCGCGTGGGAGAAGTATCGGTTTCCCTACGCGTACGAACGACACCACTTGCTGGAAGAAGATGGCGAAGGAGATCTCTTCACCTTTTGCCTGTTTAGTCTTTGCGGCTTGGGTGCAGATGGGCTTCGAAATCGACAGTCGTTCGACGACGAACTGATTTTGTACTACGGCGGCCACTTCGCTCATCAGCCACGTTCGGCGATCGGGCTGCAGCACATGCTGGTTGACCACCTTGGCTGTGATGTTGAGGTCAACGAGTTCTGTGGGCAGTGGCTGTATCTCGATGAAGACAATCAATCGATGATGCCATCACGCCGGCACCCGGACGGCAGGAACCTGGCGTTAGGAACAAGCACGGTTATTGGGTCACGCGTTTGGGATGTTCAGAGCCGCTTTAGACTTCGGGTTGGACCGTTATCCCGGCAGGAGTTCTCAGCGCTAATGCCTGGGGGAAGTGATCTCACACGAATTACTGAGTTGGTCCGACTTTATGTTGGTCCGGAATTTGATTTTGATATTCAATTGGTTCTTCAAAAAGAAGACGTCCCATCGACAAGGCTCAATGGCAGATCACAGCTCGGCTGGAACAGCTGGATGCAGTCGGGCGAACCAGAGACAGACGTAGACGACGCAGTTTTTCACGTTGAATGAAACAGACAGAGTGACTTCATAACTGTCGGGGCAGCTAAGCCTCGATTAACGAGAGTCTGATTAGAGTCCACTTGGACTTATGATGAGATTCAGGCAAGACAGACATCAATTCTTGAGGAACGGGCATGGCATCTGTAAATCTGAAATCGCTGATTGGCAAACTGAACGACACTTGCCGGCAGACTCTTGAGGCGGCAGCCGGGTTGTGTTTGTCTCGTTCGAATTACAACGTCGAAATCGAACATTGGCTGGCGAAACTCGTCGAGCTCTCCAACACCGACCTGCATGTCATTTGCAAACATTACGGCGTCGACATGTCGCGGCTGACCGCGGATATCACGAAAGCGATTGATCGGTTGAAGACTGGCAATTCGCGTTCGCCAGTGTTGTCTTCACACACGGTTGACCTTGCGCGTGAAGCATGGATCGTTGGTTCGGTCGACTTCGAAGCCGGAAAGACTCGAACTGGCTATCTGCTGCTGGCACTGCTTTCGGACGAATCGTTGTCCCGCATCGCGATGGATATTTCGGACGAATGGTCCAACATCTCTGTCGAGGTTCTGGCCAAAGACCTTCCTCACCTCATTGGCGATACCATCGAAGCCGGAACCGATGCGGTTGCCCTGAGTGGCGGCGCTACGGCTGGGGCAGATGGGGCACCGGCCGCTGGTGGTCCGTCGAAGACACCGTCTCTCGATCAGTACTCAACCGACCTAACGGCCCGCGCCAAGGCTGGGCTGATTGATCCTGTGCTTTGTCGAGACAATGAGATTCGGCAGATCATCGACATCCTCACACGCCGCCGTCAGAACAATCCAATTCTGACCGGTGAAGCTGGTGTCGGCAAAACTGCAGTCGTCGAGGGCTTCGCGCTACGGATTGCCGCAGGTGATGTTCCACCGTCGCTTCGCAATGTTTCTCTCCGATCACTGGACCTCAGTCTGCTTCAGGCAGGCGCTGGGATTAAGGGCGAGTTTGAGA
>JBGCDN010000588.1:0-5990 GCA_045105495.1 Planctomycetaceae bacterium | reverse complement strand
ACCGTCAACGCTCAGTCATTCCATTCTCGCGGATCGAACTCGCCCTTCGACGGAACAACGCTCAAGGGAGCCGTCGACCTTACAATCGTCGGCGGCCAAGTCCGCTACTCCCGCGACGGCTCAAACACCCCCTCCTCCGTTTAAGCAACGGATCGTTGCATCGGTGTGCGGCCATTGAGATGTTGTTCGTTCAGGCGTTCTCGGCCGCAGGGTAAATCTGGCCGCAGCGTTCTTGCGTGTTCACCCCGCCCAGTCGCTTAGCCTTAGACCCTCCCGCATTCGGCTGCAAGCGGGAGGGTGGCTGGTTCTTTCCGATCGCCAAGAGTAGGTCGCCATCCAAATACTCCCCCTCTGGGAGAGTCGGCAACAAGGCCTGGAGAGGGTCAAGCGCAGTCCAAGCGAGTCAACGACCTACTTCAAAGGTTTGACCATCATGTTGCGGAACTGCACGATGCTGCCTGGGTCGTGGGCTTGGAGAGCGAAGGTGCCTTTGCCGAGTCGGCGTTCAAAGTCATTTGAGAACGCCTTGCGGTCCTTCTCTTCTTCATACTCAACCATGGTCTTGCCGTTGACCTTCAGAGTGATCTTATTGTCCTTCACGATAATCGTTTGCCAGTACCACTGGTCGTCTTTGATAAGTCCTTTGAGCTGATCAGCGCTCACGTTTTTTACGGCGTAGAGACTACTGGTCTTCTTTGGGTCACCCTGTGAGATGTTTACCTGGCACTCGTAGCCGTACTTTGGCCATCCGTTTGGCTGATACTTCGTGTGGAAGTAGATGCCAGCATTCGCGTTCTTCTGAGTCTTCACCTGGCAGCGGAATTCGAAGTTCTTGAACGCGGCCTTACCGTCTTTTCCGACGTAGAAGAGGTGGCTTCGCTTGCCTTGGCATCTCAAGGTTCCATCAGCCACCTTCCATGACTCCTTGTTCTCGTTCGCCTTCCAGCCCTTCATGGTCTTTCCATCAAACATGATGGTCCAACCTTCTTTGGCCATCTTCGCGAGGTCGACTTTTGCATCGGGCGTCGTGGTGAAATCTGTCTTGTCTTGCGCGACGCAAGTAAGAGTGGCTGTGACAAGGACAAACGCAATCGACTTCATAGTGAACCTTCCGAGCGATGGTTGAGTAACGAGAGTACTAGTTTGCGAACGTCCAATTCGACCGTCAACGGCTGGGTTGCTCGTTTCGTTCGCAGGTGCCCAAATTCGAGCACCTGTGCCTTAAACTTCGTCACTTGAACCGTTTCGGTAGTGTTTTCGTCGAATTTTTGGACCGGCACGCGAGTTGCTTTTCTGAACTCCACGACATTTTGATCCAAGCGTTCAGCTCAGAAAGTACATCCGTGATTGGCTACAGAAGAAGTGCTCTCCTCTTAGTTTTCCTTGTTGGTTTTGTCTTTCCCTTCAACTCGTCACTCGCCCAGGATGCCCCTCCGGCGGCACCAGATGAAGTGGCGAGTGCTCCGGCCGAGCCGGGAACGCCAAAGACGCCCGGTGAGTTGGCTGCGGCCGAACTTAACGAAAACGCAAACATCCTGTGGACTTGTTTAGCGGCCTTCCTTGTCTTCTTCATGCAAGCCGGCTTCGCACTGGTTGAGACCGGTTTCACGCGAGCCAAGAACGCGTGCAACATCATTATGAAGAACCTGATGGACTTTTCTGTTGGTTCACTGGCGTTCTGGATGGTTGGCTTTGGTCTTATGTTTGGAGCTTCGAGTGGCTACGTCGGAACGAGTATGTTCTTCTTTGACGGTGCCGCGTCGGCAGAGAACTTCTCCTCTGAGGGCTTCGCTTGGTCGTTCTTAATTTTCCAAACCGTCTTCGCCGCCACTGCAGCAACAATCGTTAGTGGTGCCGTTGCTGGGCGAACCAAGTACGTCGGTTATCTGGCGTACTCAGTCGCAATTACTGTGATCGTCTATCCTATCTTTGGAAGCTGGTGTTGGAATGGCCTTGTCGGAGTTGAAGGCAGTGCTGGCTGGCTCGAGAACCTCGGCTTTCTAGACTTTGCGGGTTCAACAGTCGTCCACTCAGTCGGTGGTTGGGCTGCTCTCGCCGGTGCCATCGTGCTTGGTGCTCGAAAGGGCAAGTTCAAAGACGGCAAGCCGATGCCGATCCCCGGACACAATATCCCACTCGCTGCACTTGGTGTGTTCATCCTGTGGTTGGGCTGGTTCGGGTTTAACCCAGGAAGCACGACGGCAGTTGGTGGTCAGATGGCGTTTATCGCTGTGACAACCAACCTGGCTGCTTCCGCTGGTGCTGTAACCGCGATGATTGCATCATGGATCTTGTTTAAGAAACCAGACGTCTCGTTCGCCCTAAATGGTGCTCTTGCTGGGCTTGTTTCGATTACCGCAGGCTGCGACATCATGTCACCGGCGATGGCTGCTCTTACTGGTGGTATCGGCGGTATTTTGGTTGTGTTCTCAGTGCTCGGGATTGAGCGTCTGAAAGTGGACGATCCGGTTGGTGCCGTTTCAGTTCACGGCGTTTGTGGAGCATGGGGCACCCTCGCCATTGGGCTCTTCTCAAGTGAGGCTGGTCTTGGCCAACTTGGAACACAGGCAATCGGTGTTCTCGCCGCCTTCGTGTGGGCGTTCGGTGTGAGCTTCATCATCTTCACCGTGATCAAAGCAACCATCGGCTTGCGAGCCAGCGAAGAAGATGAAGCAGTCGGCCTTGACCTGTCTGAACACGGAATGGCTGCTTACCCATCTCCAACGTTTACCGAATCAATGCCAACAACCAATCCAGCTATGTCAGCATCCTCAACCAGTGCCGGCGTTGCGACGGCCAAACCAGTCCCAGCGTCATAGCGATAAGAAAACGTCTCCTCTGGACGGGAAAGAGCCGCTCGAATGTGTTGTTCGAGTGGCTCTTTTTTTGTGGTTCGCTTTTGCAGTGCCTTGATCGGTGTTTGCCACCAAGCGACTTCGGTCGCAGGCCTTTGAGCTATTGCCATTGTGGCGACCTCAGCAGAGATCACCATGTCGCCGAAACGAACGGCTAAGCGCCGCCGATAAGGGGCGTGAACCAAAATAGCCCACCGACCAAATCTCGCTCCCACACCAACACCGTAGTAGCGGCGAAGACCCACCCGACAAACACCATCCCAACGCAGTTGCCGCACCCGGTGAAGCGGAACGCTTCTTAGGTTGTTGGTTCGGTGGGGGCGGAGTCGGTGAGTGAGAAGCCACACATGATGATGCCAAGCTCGTACAGTAGGATGAGCGGGAACATCATCAACAACATGCTTGTTGGGTCCGCGGGAGTGAGCATCATGGAGAGGAAGGCGATGACCAAAATAGCCATCCGTCTTCGTTCGCGATATGCGGCCTGGTCGAAGACATCGATACGTTCCAGAAACATCATCACCAGCGGAAGCTGAAAACTGATACCGAACATCACTGGAAGCATCAGAGCAAAGCTAATCCATTCTGACAGACGAATCTGGGGGCTTACTCCCAAATGGCTGTTCCAGCCAAGTAGAAAATCCAAAACGAATGGGAACACAAGGTAGAAGCAAAACGCACCACCAGCGAGGAAGAAGAAGAGGCTCATTGGCAAGTAGGTGTAAACGTACTTGCGTTCGTGCGAGTACAGCCCGGCCGCGACAAACTGCCAAACCTGGAAGAAGATCCATGGCGAGGCCAACACAAGGCCTGCTACGAACGAGACCTTCAAGTACGTCATGAAGGCTTCTTCCACCTTGAGTGTCACGGGCTTCGTCGACTTGTCATACGCCTTTTTGAACGCGACAAATTCCGGTGCCCTAATGGAGATTGAGATCTCCTGCGATTCGATCTTCGATGTATCGATCCCGGCTTGCGGATTCACCTTCACCAGAGCGTCTGCGATTTCCTGCGAATTGACAGTAACGGAGATGGTGTCAGAGAAATCTGGTTCAGCGTCTTCCTCAACCGGCTCCGGCGACTCTTCGCTACCTTCCCACCATGCCTTGGCTGACTCCCACAGATTGACGCCATCAACGTCGTCGACAATCGATTCGTCTTTCGAGTGTCTCTGCAAAGCTTCATCGATGGGGCGTCGCACCACGCCCACAACCTGTTGCCCGAAGACAAGGGCAATGATCACAGCGAGAAACAGGCCAACAATGGCTTTCCAAAGATGAATTCGCAGCACCTCAAGGTGCTCGCCGAAGGTCATCGTTGTGTCGTCGAAGAGGTCTGGTGACTTAGGCATGAGTGTGATTCACGAGCAACGGACTTGGAGAGTACATCGCGGCAAGGCGAGTGGGTCGTCCGTGGAATAGATGGCAGAGTGCCAGAAGAGAGTCGATATGAAGTGGACCGCACTTGGAGCAGCCCTGTCATCGACTGCTCGATTGTACCGCACAAAGACGCGTTCGCAACGGAAGCTTTTTGCTCGCTAAATTCGACCGTCTCTCCAAAGCTGAAAGGCGGCAGAATCCGAAGTTCTGCGAGTGTTGTTCGAGTGAGTTCTTCAGAGGAGAACCAACCGCGTCTCGCAAGGGCGAAATTACGCCTCACAACATGATGTCGCCACCGGTCTACAATCCGAGCAATAATACATGGCCATCCTATTGCTCATCCGCGAATGACCGACACCAAGAAAAACTCGATTCTGCTATTCGCTTTTGCGTTCTGTGTCACATCGTCTTACATGCTGAATCGGATCATCGGTGATTCGTTGCTTCTGGCGAGGATTGGAGCGAAGGCTCTGCCGTTAATGCTGGTCATTGGGGCCATCGTCGTTGGTGGTATCTCGTTTGTGTGGGCAAGGCAGTCGCGGCACGTGCCGATTTCTCGACTTGTCTATGTGACTCAGTTCGGCAGCACCGGACTCACACTCGCGCATATTTGGATGCTGTTGTATCTGCCAACCAGCACGATGGTGATTGGCGGCATCTACGTGTTGGCTGAACTACGCGGTTGCTTCAATCTGATTCTCATCGCCACCCTTCTGAACGAGCATTTCTGCAGCAAGACAGAACACGGTCGCTTCGCGTTTGTAAATGCAGGCTCACCAGTGGCTGGAATACTGGTCGGTTTGCTTTTGGGCATGGGAGCGGGAGGAATTCGACCTGCATTCCTGCTGGGCGGCTGTTGTCTTCTGGATGTTGCCGCCGTCTTGATCGCCTCGTTTGTAAAGTCGAAGAGAACACAAATCGCCACCGCAGAATGGCAGACGCACGTCGAGCCAGCCATCGTGGATATATCCAGTCTTCAGTCAGCTGGCATCGACAAGCACCTGCGCAGATTCACCAATGCGCTGATGTTGGTCATCATTTCAAAAACAATCGTGCTCTCGATCGTTGCCTTCGAATGGAAAGTCATGGCCGACCGCGCGTTGGGGAACGATGAAGAAGCCCTCGAACGCTACTTTGGTCTGTTCTACGCGATCTCGGACGCGTTGATTCTCTTCATTCAACTCGCACTCACTCGCGGCATTCTGGCCCGAGTTGGCATCCGGTTTAGCTTGCTGATTTTGCCGTTCGCTTTGTGGGGAACCGGCGTGTTCTCACTACTCACGAAAGACATCTGGCTACTATTCGGCGCGCTGACTGTTGCGAGAGGATCAGTGGTTTTGCGAAGGTCGATTCACGACGTTGCCATTCAGATTATCTACGGCGCAATGCCTACGCGCGTGCGTCGTGGAATTGTGGCTAGAGTACTTGGCATCGCGAAGCCCATGTCCGAAGCCGCAGCCGCCGCGTTGGTTGGTTTGTTCGCGTCTACGATTTCGGTCAGAACCTTCGCATGGTTCTGGATGCCGTTTCTCGTGCTCTGGCTGGTCTACACCATCAAGCTGGGAGTCGCGTGGAAGCAAGTTGCAGCGAACAAACAAGCCGCCCAGCGCACCAATTTCTGATCGCAGTAACTTGAGAACGCGACGGATTGCTACTTGCTCTGGACGCGGTTACGTATTTTGATCGATGCAAAAGCTCCAGCGATCATCAATGCAAGCCCCACAACGGGGAAGGTGAAGATGGCCCACCTGGGCAT
>JBGCDN010000587.1:0-22982 GCA_045105495.1 Planctomycetaceae bacterium | reverse complement strand
TTTCAGGATGAGATCACGGGTTGTCGAGAGTTGGGTTTCGCAGTCCGTCACAGTCTTTCCGCTGGCAGTAATCCGCATTGTTATGGTGGCCTCGCTGGCGGTGATGCCCACCTCAGGTTCCCGGCCGCGTGCGGTCAAATCTCCAAGCATTTCTTCTATCCCGGACTCACCAGCGCCGAAGCAATTGATTCGAGCTCTACGAATCACCAAGCCAGAACCTGCCAGCGAAGGGCCCACAGTTTCTGTGAACATGGGCTTCATTTCGCTCGGTACACCAGGCAGTGCGACCAGGCGGCACGTGTTCGTTTCAGTCGTGACAGTCTGGTCGATTCCGGGGGCAGTCCCGCGTGGGTTGAGAACCGGTTTCGCTCCAGCTGGAAACATGGCCTGAATCTCATTGCGTGATGGCATTTCTCGACCGCGTGATTCAAACAGGGACTTCAAATGAGCCAAAGATGGTTCGTCTGTTACTAGCTCGACGCCAGCCGCCTCGGCCATTGCTTGTCGAGTGAGATCATCCAATGTGGGGCCGAGGCCTCCGGTGATGATGACGAATTGCACGCGTTTGGATGCGGCCTGCAGAGCTTCCACCATATCTTGCATCGAGTCGCCGATGGTCGAATGGCGGACGACTTCAATCCCAAGCGCGGCGAGTTCTATGCTGAGCCATTGGCTATTCGTGTCGAGCTTCGATCCGTTGGTTAGCTCGGTGCCCAGTGCGATGATTTCAGCGTGCATTGTGAATTCCAATTGGAACCTGCAGTGTGGGAACTCAAGCGACACCCTGAGCCTAAAATCGAAGTCAGCGGGATCGGTCGTCGCTACCGGATAGCTTCGGGCGGGGAAGTGCGGAGAGACCGACCTTGCTTACTTCGTGACTACACGAAGTAAGTGAGACGCTTCTTAGCGGCGGAAAGTGCGTCGCTTGAGGATCTCGTTAACCATGACAGCGTGACGAACTCCGTCTGCGTCGCTTAACATTTCACGAATCGCTTTCGCGGCCTTGCTCTCTTTTCGACGCCGTGTCAGGTGATCGTCAGTGATGGTTTCCGCACCAATGTGGTCACTTACGTGATCGTCGATGTGTTGTTCGACAGCTGACGAAATATCGGTCTCGACGTGCTCGCCAATCCGATCTGTCATGTAGCTGGAAACGTGCTGATTGACTCCTGAACCAAGCGGCTTACTTTTGCTTTTGGCCTGCGGAAGCTTAGGAGGCTGCTTCGGTCTATTCCGCACCGGTGCCTGTTGTCGTCGAGGTTGTGGACGCGGTTTTGGCCGGACCTCTTGCTGACGAGGTGCTCTCGGTTGAGCTTGCTTTTGCCCTGTCACCTCTTCAAGGAAAGCGTCAATTTCACTTTGAACAGCTTGTCGACCACCACCAGCACCACCTGCCCGACCTTGCGGCTGTCCGCCACCCTGCGGCGGGGCCGGGCGCTGTTGACGCCGCTGCTGGCGAGCACGTGCTTCCTGCTGTTGTTTCGAAGCCTGGATCGTGTTCATGATCCAGCTGATGAAGGAAATCACCAGGAACACAATGACACCGACGGATCCACCGTCAACGGCGAGCGTCGGTTGGAAGAAGTTGTCGATAAGTGAGATCACTCAGATGTTCCCGCGATAGATGACCGCATCTTTGTATCGGCCTGAACGTTCTTCAGATCGTAGAAATCCATGAGACCGATCTTGTTAGACCGGAAAGCATCCGAAACGGCCTGTGGAACCTCTGCTTCAGCGAGAACCACTTTCGCGCGGTTCTCTTGGGTTCTCGCGACCATCTCAACCTCGCGAGCTGCAAAGTCGGCACGGCGTTGCTCGGCCTTAGCTTGTGCAACACGCATGTCAGCTTCTGCCTGGTCGGCTTGGAGACGAGCACCGATGTTGTCACCCACATCAACGTCGGCGATGTCGATGGAAACAATCTCGTAAGCCGTTTGTGCTTCAAGGCCCTGCTGAAGCACGGTTTCAGAAATGGAATCCGGATTTTCCAAAACCTTCTTGTAGGAAGCCGTTGAACCAATCGCCTGAACGATTCCCTGACCCACTCGAGCAATGACCGTTTCTTCGGTCGCTCCACCAACCAGCTGCTTGATGTTGGTTCGAACCGTGACGCGAGCTCGTGCCTTCAACTGAATTCCGTCGCCCGCAACGGCGTCGAGTGTTCCAGCGGATCGCTTTGGATCAGGGCAGTCAATCACTTTCGGATACACACTTGTTCGAACCGCTTCCAAAACGTCTCGACCAGCGAGATCGATGGCCGACGCAACTTGCCAGTCGAGATCGATATGAGCCTTGTTCGCGGCGATGAGAGAACGAATGACGTTCGGCACGTTCCCGCCAGCCAGATAGTGTCCCTGCAAAGCTTGGGTGCTGATCGGATACTGTCGAGTCAGACCGGCTTGAACAGCCATGATCTTACTTCGGACGATGACCGTCGGATTTACTTTCCGAAAACTCATGACCAGCAAGTCAAAGAACCCAATGTTCGCGCGAGTGAATTTTGCTTGAATCCACAGACCAAAATATCGCGCGAAGATGGCGAACAGGACGAGTACCACAAGGAATGCGACAATCGCAATTCCCCAGATCAGCGCGTCGCCGTCTTGAGCCAGAATAAGCAGGTCGTTCATCGGTTGTCCTTAGCTTGCCCCTGGCAGATCGAAATCGAAGGGTTCCAGTGATTCACCCTCTGGTTGATCTGCTTCTCCATTTTCCGTCACTGCAACTGTCGTATCCTGACTTGTTTCGTCAGAGATTGGTACTCGGACGACCAGTCGATTTGATTCGACGTCAAACACTTCGACTTCTGTTCCCGGCTGAATCATCATTCCCGGGGATTCACAGTGATATCTGTTGCCGTCAACGATGACCATGCCTCCAGGGTTCAAAAGTCCCATGGTTTCTCCTCGCTGACCAATCATTTCTCTCAGTTTTTGGACTTCATCGCCAAAACCAGCGACCTCGTCCGGCTTTGGGCCTTCCAGCAAAACACGGTCTCCGAGACTGGTGGTATCCAATAAATACAGCCCCCCAATCACCGAAGCGGGGGCAAGTACAAACATGGCTGCCAGATAGGTTCCAAACAGCCAAAACTGGTCAGCACCCCACGCGTGCCAAGCGCCCCAGGTGCCTACCACCAAGCTAATGCATGCCAGAACGAAGATGAGCCCGCCGGATGGAATGAAGAACTCAAGGACCAGAAGTGCCAAGCCAATGAGCAAGCCGCACAGGGCGATGAGAACCGGATCCATGTGTGTGTCGCCCAACCCAATCAAGAAAACGGCGGAACTTCGGTTCCGCCTACCGATCGATTGTACGCAACAGACGATAACCAGCAAATCGGCGATTGAATTTGGGCAACCTGCTGAAAGGTCGGCCGCGAGGTTTAGCAGGACGGCAAAAGAGAAAAGGCGAGTCACCGCCAGGGAAACGGTGACTCGCCGGAGAATGTGGTCTTCACCAAAGATGCTTGCTGCTGCGAAGCAATGGAGTGCTTCGCGAACTGCACCGTCAGGGAGAGATCGGTGCATCTTTGATCGGACTGTTGACCAATTCGACCAGTGCGGGATCTGGTCGAAATAGTGTGTTCACATTCTCCCTCCACCAAGCCTCAATGCGATTGTGCTGGCTACCTGAGCCCCGCTGAGATGGGGGCGGGTTCTGGCGCGACGACTGGAGCGTGGGATCGAGGGCGAAGAGTGGCAGAACCGTTGTAGGGCAAAGCAGATCGAACAGGGCCTCGCACTGGCGTTGGCTGCAACCTCGCTGGCGATGACATCACTGCCGGCACAGATTTGACGCTTGAAGATTGACGTGCAGCAGCGATTTCGTCCCCCGGTGCCTGCTGATTTGGTGTGGCCAGCTTTGGACTTCCAGCCATGATCCAGCCATTCCAGTTCTCATCCAAAGCGGCGATGCCTCGATGGTCGTACCGCTTGCGGATGGCTGCCTCCCAGCTCATCTTGCCGGCATCTTCAAGGAACCGAATGAACTCACGGCGGCCACCCTGCTGAATCAAGAAGTCCACAAGCGAATACCCCTGTGCATACAGCGTAAGAACTCGCTGCATGTCTTCTGGATATTCCATCATGCTTAGCAATTGCTGCAGCGTGTAACGGCGTCCCTGACGTTGCATCTGTTCCAATAGTCGTAGCTGCCGAGTGCGTTCGCTTGAGTGTTCAAACAGTGTCGCAGCGCCTTCGTCGGCCCAGCGGGGTAACGGACGACGGAAGTGGCTGGCAAAGATGGTGTGGTTCACTTCATGAGGAACCACAGAGTCCAATACGCGTTCAAGAGATCCTTGGACTCGCATTTTCCAATCGCGAACGCCGCCTCCCACGAAACGAAACGTCGTAGCCCCGCCAGCACCCAGCGTTCCGACTCGGACGCGGATCGGGCATTTCTGAGGCCAGTTCGGGAGCGGCTTACCAAGCCAAAGCTGTGCGAGTTCGAGACGGTAGCGTTCTGCGGTGACAGCAACTTTCTTCGCAACTTCCGGCGAGTCTGCGTATGCGACGAAGTTTTGAGTTGGGAACGCGAAGCGTTGGTTCTTCCCAACAGCAAGCCCCGGCATCTCGGCGATGGCATGCGTTGCAGTCATGCTGGAAAGGATGGCCAGCAGGTATCGAAATCGAGCGTCCATGCCCATGATTCACCGTTTTAGAGAACCTGGTTCGCATTCGCCTTTGCAGACGTGGAACCGACGTGATGTTCTTTCTCATCCGGCGTCCTGCCAGACAATCGATGGATGATGCAAACAGCAGGCCACACCGGCAGGATTCGCCGTATTCTCGCCAGTCGGGGCTACTGCTATAACAGTACTCGTTTCGATGTAACGAGTTACGTCTTCGCCGGGTCTGCGGTCTCGAAGGAAGAGAACAAACAATTTCGGCCGAAATGCGTGTAAGAAGTACAAATCAGGGCTGCGAGTTGCACCTGTTTGGAGAAGCAATGGCGATCGACAACGCAACGCTCGACGAGGGCACTCCTGAGGACGAAGCTCTTTCGGAAGCGCTCGAAGAGCTCATGGCGGAAGCGCCGAACGACAGCGATCGGCTCTCGAAGGTTCTCGCGAAATACCCCGACCTCGCAGACGAAATTCAGGCGCTCTGGTTCACGGCTCATATCGCTGACGAAGCGGCATCGAAGTCGCTGGATGAAGATTCCACGATTTCATCTTCCAGCCAGCTACGACTACCCGACCGTATTGGCGACTACGAATTGCGTGGCGAAATCGGGCGCGGCGGGATGGGTGCCGTCATTAAGGCTCGTCAGCTAAGTCTCGATCGCCCGGTCGCGCTTAAGATGATTCTTCGAGGCGTGTTTGCGTCGGATGAAGACCTTGTCCGTCTTCGAACCGAAGCCGAGGCCGCAGCGCGACTTGGGCATCCCAATATTGTTGATGTCTACGAAGTTGGCGAATACGAAGGCCAGCCGTTCTTCAGCATGAAGTACATCGAAGGGCAGACGCTGTCTCGTCGGCTTGCTGATGGTCCATTGCCTTCACGCGAGGCGGCTCGTCTGCTGCTGCCGATTGTTCAGGCCATTGCGGAAGCCCACCAACATGGAATTCTTCACCGGGACATCAAGCCGGCCAACATCCTGATTGCTCGAGATGGCACTCCCTATATCACTGACTTCGGATTGGCGAAACGCGTCGCCGGGTACCAGAAGCACGCGCACTCGTTGGACAGCGTTACACAATCCGGCGCTATTTTGGGAACACCTAGCTTCATGCCTCCTGAACAGGCTGCGGGAAAACTCGGAGAGCTCGGGAAGACATCAGACGTCTACAGCCTTGGCGCGGTGTTGTATGCGATGCTCACAGCCAGGCCGCCGTTCCAGGCGAGTTCTGCGGTCGACACGGTTCTTTTGGTCTTGGAGCAGGAACCGGTTCCTCCACGGACCTTGAACCCAAAAGCAGACAGCGATTTGGAAATGATCGCGATGAAGTGTCTGCAAAAACCAGCCGACCTCCGCTATACCAGCGCCGACGAATTGGCGGCCGATCTGGAAGCCTACCTTCAACACGAACCGATTTCGGCCAAGTCATCCAGCGTCATGCAAGTCATGACCCGTGCGCTACGGGAGACGCATCATGCGGTTGTGCTGGAAAACTGGGGCTTGCTTTGGATGTGGCACGGTGCTGTTTTGTTGCTGCTGTGCTTTGTGACGAATGGGCTCTCGCTCTCAGGCGTGAGCAGCCGTTGGCCTTATCTTTCGCTCTGGGTGCTGGGCCTCGGCGTCTGGGCCGGAATTTTCTGGAGCCTCCGTCGCCGGTCCGGGCCGATCACATTCGTCGAACGCCAGATTGCTCATGTTTGGGCGGGTAGCATGATTGGTAGTACGTTGCTGTACCTGCTGGAAGCACTGCTTGGGCTAGAGGTCTTGAAGCTCTCGCCGATCCTCGGAGCCATCGCCGGGATGGTCTTCCTGGTAAAGGCAGGCATGCTTTCCGGGTCGTTCTACGTCCAGGCGTTCCTTCTGTTCGGAACCGCCGTCGCAATGGCAGCAATTCGGCAGACCAGTCTGCCCGACGTCGGCATTTCGCTGTTCGGCATCGTCACCGCGGGCTGTTTCTTCTTCCCCGGTCTCAAGTACTACCGGCAGAAGCTTAAGTCTCCGAAATCGGGGATTATGTAACGCGGCGGAAGCCGGCTTAGTCAATGAAAATGAACTCGTTGGCCATGAGGAGAACCTGAGCGTACTGAGCCCATGGGCTTAGTGGTTCGGTTGATTTGCCGTTGAAGTTCTTGGCGGCAACATACCGCGACGTGAGCTGCTCTGAATCGAGCGAGAGCCTGAGCGACCAATCGAATCCATCGAAGAATAGCGTCGGGCCTGATTCACAAACGAAGTCGATGATCTCGCCTTGCCGGACTTCAAAGTTGGTGATGGAAATCGGTTGCGCTCGTTGGGCCACAGTCCAGTTGTTGAGCTGACCGGTTCGGTTGGAAACAATCCTGCCAATGACCCCGTCGCCTTCTTTTTGCTTGTGATTTAGAACCCCTCGGATCGACAACAAACCGTCGTGAGGAGCTACCCAACGTCGTATCGCAGCGTGCCCTTTGCCGCCGGGATGGCCGCCCGTCGCGTTTAACAGCGACCAGCTGAGCTTTGCGTCCGGCAGCTTCTCACCGCCCTGCCATGCCTGGCCGGTAAAGTGCGGATACTTTTCGAACGTCGCCACTCGGTTCGTCTCTGCATCGAATTCGCCGTAACCATACTGCCAACCCGGGATCTCCGTGAGTTGATCGTTGGCAGCGATGAACGCCAGGCTCTCACTCACTTCGTACGCACTCGGTTCGCGAGAGTAGGTCAGACGGAAGAGGTTTTGGATTCGTTCTTCCGGATCAGCAATGTCTTTGGTTCTCGCGGCAAGTGCCGTTGCTTGTTCGAGGACGAAGGGGTTGTTGAGCTGAAATAGTCCTTGCTGAGGAACCGTAGTTTGATAGCGACGTGGTGCGTGCGTATCCGGACTCGCGAGGTCGAACGCACGAAAGACACCAGGCAGATTTTGACGATCAATGAACGCGTAGACGGTTCGTCGCTTCGGATAGGGTTGCTTGGTGATGTCGACGGATTCGCCACCCACGGTTTGATCAAGCTCCCCGGATGCAGCGAGCAGAGCGTCTCGCTGAGCTTCAAATTCGAGCCGTTTCCGATTCATGCGTGACAGCAAGCGATTCTCAGGATCTGTCTCACTTGCCGGTCCGTCTGACCGCTGCCGGTATGTTGAAGAGAGTACGATCTCACGAATCAAATTCTTCAGCGACCAACCGTTATCGATCAAAGAACCAGCCAGGTAGTCCAGCAGCAGAGGATGCGTTGGCGGCTTCGAACGAACTCCGAAATCGCTCGGGGTATCAACCAGGTATCCACCCACCAAATGGCTCCAAACCCGATTCACAAACACTCGTGCTGTGAGCGGGTTGTTTGCGTTTGCGATTGCCTTCGCGAGTTCTAATCGACCGCTGCCGTCCTTGAATGGTTTCCGGTCTGAAGTGAGTGCGGACAGGAATTGTCTTGGAACACGCTTACCGTGGTTGTGAGCCTGCCCGCGTTTGAAGATGTAGGGATTGAAGGGCTTCGCAGCATCGACCAATCGCAGCGATGTCTTCTTCCGGTCGACCTCGTTCGTTGAAGCCAGAACTCCATAAAGTGAATAGTAATCTGCAGCCGGAATTGGGTCGTACTTGTGATCGTGACACCGAGCGCAGGTGACGGTCAGGCCCATCATGCCGCGAGTCATTACGTCAATTCGATCGTCGATGATGTCGTGCTTGTTGTTGAGGAACCGACGGCCGAGCGTGAGAAAGCCGGTCGCTGAAAGTTCGTCGCCCGCGTCTTTCGAGAGAACACGATCAACTGCAATCTGATGAACCAGAAACTCATCAATAGGCATGTCGTTGTTGAACGCATCGATTAACCACTCACGATACTTCCACGCATCTCCCTGATTGCGATCTTGCGTGAACACGTAACCGGTCGTGTCTGAATACCGAGCCACATCCATCCAATGTCGGGCCCAGCGTTCGCCAAAATGGGGAGACTGCAGTTGCTGATCGGCCAGCCGAGCGAAGGCTTCGTTGGTTGGGGTCTTTTCGAATGCCTGTACTTGTTCGTAAGTGGGCGGCAGGCCAGTGATGTCGAAGAAAATTCGCCGGACCTGTGTGCGTTGGTCAGCGGTTTGCTGCGGTGACAAGTTGGCTTCGTTCAATTTGGAGAGAACGAACTTGTCGACAGAATTCCGACTCCAGGCATCTCCATCAACTGTTGGTGGCTTCGGGCGCCCAATGGGTTGGAACGCCCAGTGTTCTTTCCACGCGTCCGGTTCTGCCGAATCACCATTCGTGTCTTTCGGCCACGCCGCGCCGGATTCGATCCAATCGGTTAGCAACCGGATTTCGTTTTCCGCCATCTTCCCGGAAGGCGGCATCTGCACGTCGTCTTCGCTGTAGTGCACAACCTGCAGCAAGCGGCTGTCCTTCGGATTTCCCGGAACGACAAGTGTTCCAAAATCCTGCTTATCAAACACGCCGGCCCGTCGATCGAGTCGAATGCCCGATTCCTGTTTCTTCGAACCATGACAGCTCACGCAGCGTTCGATCAGCAGCGGTCGGATCTTCCGTTCGAAATGATCCAGTGCCTGCTGTGACGAATCTTGCGCAAGGGCGTTGACGGGAAGGAGGGCGAGACAGATGTAAGCAAGCTTGTTCATAGAAATCAGGCAATGCGCAGGAGGGAAGCGCCAAGGTATGGCCTGAATGCAGTTTACTACTTCTTCAGCTTTCTCACGACGACAAGTTTGTGGTTTTCAACGTCGTATTGGTATTCCATTTGTCGGGGCAGAACAGGCAGCTTGATGTGATTTTGTTTTATGATCCGTTCCATGAACTCTTCATAGTCGCGCGGATAGTAACCGTTGAGAGCCTGGAAGTTGCGGACTGCCGATTCAATCTTCATCTTCGCCATGCGTTCAACTGTTGGGCCATACATTTCCAACGCCCCCGTAATTGGGTTGGAGTAGCTGCCTTTTGAACTG
Source organism: Planctomycetaceae bacterium (assembly GCA_045105495.1). GTDB lineage: Bacteria > Planctomycetota > Planctomycetia > Planctomycetales > Planctomycetaceae > CAYNWT01. The sequence goes on along the minus strand of JBGCDN010000587.1, from coordinate 13,438 downwards.
CTGACTTCTCGGTCGGCGTTCGGGTCAAATTCTCCAATCTTGCTGGTGAACTTAGGATTGCCGAGCGAGATGCCACCTTTCTTCGGCTCAGGAGCCGCTTCTGGTTCGGCTTCGTCTTGTTTCTCGACGACGCCGTCCAGAGGCATCGCCTGCGGCGGTTCACATCCGAACGCGAAGAGTGCAGCAAGTAGCGGAAAGTATCGCATAGCAGTTTCTTTCTAAGACACTCGGAGTGAAGTGCGTCTCACAGTTATAGACTTTTGGATCGACGGAACTGTTTCAAAGTCCCAATTTCATCGATTGTGCTTCTGTGAGAATCTGATCGATTTTCTGCGTCAGTTCGTCGGGGAGTCGTTCATAGATTTGCGGCGGTGTCATCCGGCGAAGTCCAGAGAGATCGACTGGGGCTGAATTGAAAACGTTGATGAGATCTTCCCGCTGCTTTGCGCGCAGGCGAGCAGTCTGATCAAACACGAGAACAACTTCGCGAGCCCGGACATCTTTGCGGAACGTGCGGCGGGCTTCTTGCTCGCTCTCGAACGTCAGAATTTGTTCTTCAGACAATGTTGATCGGAGAGCCTTTCGCCACAGTGGGTCTTCAGTCAACGAGTCAAATTGTGAACTCGGCTTCTGTGGTCCCGCCGCTGCAACACGCATGGGCACGAGGGGAGGGGCAAGTTTCTTGAAGATCTCCATGATTCCAGCCACTTGCGCATCGGCGGCTTCATCATTGGCTGGTTCCTGCGCTTCGAGTCCACTCAGTTCTGCCGCGGTGTCACGAAATGCTCGATTGACTACGCCAGACACTGCTAGTTGTAGTTTGCGTTTTTGCTTTGGGGTAAGTTGAAACAGTTCGTCCAGCCACAGGATGTCATCGTCAAGTCGATGTCTGGCGTTCTTCTTGGTGACGGAAACCAGAGTGCGGCAATGTTTTAGCATTTGAGGTAAAGCGACTCGAAGCCGATCAGCTGCGAAATTCTGGGCGACCAGCTGCTGAGCAAACACGACTGCCTGAGATTCGCGTTGTTTCTGTTCGGCTTCTTCTCTCTTCGCAGCCGCATCAGCCACTTCTTGCATGACGGCTGCTTCTTCAGCGAGCTCCATATCCCGGTTCAGGCACCAACTCTTGAGCTGCGATTCGGTGAGAACATCTGCCAGCATTGCTTGCCACGGCTTCGAGACCTCAATGAAGTACGTGGACCGCGTAAGAGATTCGGAGTGGGCTCGAAACAACACCGGCGGTTTCTTCTCGGACGCCCAGTCGATTGCCTGGGCTTCGACAAAAGCCCTAATGGCGTCTTTGTGTTTCGCCTGCAGTTGCTTTAGCTGATCCTCCTTAAGGTTCAGAACCTCGGCCTGTGTTTTGATAACCTCTGCCAGAGTGTTCTTTGCCTTCGAACGTGAAAGGTAAGCGTTGATGGCCTGCTTGAACCGACGGCGCAGCAGGTCTGCGTCATCCTGCGAGTTCGTCGGAGCCAAGAGGCAAGCGAGAATTGGGAAGCAACAAAGCTTTATCGTAAACGCCATGTTTTCGTTTCCCATACAATCCAAGAGCCAAGGTTAGTATCCGCGCTGATGGACGTGTGTGGAAGTGTCACGGTTGGACATCGACAATGTCCTGACTGATTGGGAAAGATCGAGGTACTGCCGACCGGCTCGATTGATTACTCTTGGGTATGTCGACATCGCACATTCAACCCGGTTTGCTTCGCAAGATGACGGTCCGGCGTATCCTGGAAGTGCTCCACACGCATGGACCCGCTTCGCGTGCAGAATTAACGCGGCACACCGGAATCAGCGCTCCGACCGTTTCTAAAGCTGTTGCGACGCTCATGGAGACCGGGTTAGTCGAGGACGATGTTGTTGATGAACGTGGGATGGGGCGACCAGCGCGGCGGGTGCGACTGGCAACGGACCGGACGCGAGTCGTGGGTGTGGTCCTCGATTCATTGGAGTGCATTGTCGCTTCCGCAGGTTTGGATGGCCTGATCGACGCTGATGCGACGGTTTCCATCCGAACCCCCTCCACCTACAAACGGTTAATCCAACATGTCTCAGATACGATCGCTGACATGGCTCTTGGTACCGAAGCCTCGTTGCTTGGGATTGGTGTTAGCATTCCAGGACTGGTCAATAGTCGAACTCAGCAAGCAGTTCTCTCACCCAACCTTCGCATTACCAATGGCCAGTTCCCTGCAAGAGATTTGGCCGATCGACTTGGCTGTGAAGCCATCGGAATGCAGGAAACGCACGCTCTGTGTCTCGCAGAACGCGATCGTTCAAGAAATGACCCATCGCGGGATTTTGCGATGGTCGATGCAACGACTGGGCTTGGCCTCGGAATCATGACGGCAGGCAAGTTACTACTTGGCCACGGTGGTCTCGCCGGCGAACTCGGACACATTACCGTCGATATCAATGGTCGTCTCTGTGGGTGTGGAAATCGTGGCTGCGTGGAAACGCTGGCAACCGATACCGCGTTGGCGACTCTGGTCTCTGAACGGCTTGGTACGACTCTGGACTTCGATCAAGTACAGCAATTGGTTGACTGCGGTGAGGTGAATGCTGCCGCCGAACTGCAGCAGACGACAGATTACCTCGCCGTCGCGATCGCCGCGGCAATCAACCTCCTTAATCCAAGCTCTCTGTGCATCCACGCCCGTTTCTTGAATCTGCAGGACGGTCTGTTCGAACATCTCATCGAACTTATTCGCCGACGCACACTGACTGCATCGTTTGAACAGTGCCAGATCCGTCGGGCACTTGGGAATAAACAACAGGGGGCGATTTCGGCTATCATCCATCATTTGACAACGACCCTCGGCCCGTTGTCTGACGAAGCTCCTTAGCAGCCGATAAATCAGTTGAATGTCTATTCGTCGTACGTCTAGAATCCGACATACTTAACAATGCTTAGTATGTTGTTTGTTGAAGTCACTTTGGAGAGCAGCATGACGATTCGAGCCGTTCTTGTTTTGGCATTGTCCCTTACGACATCCGCTACGTTCGCGCAGGATGACCAAGAAGCTGCCATTAAGCACTTCGAAGCGAAAGTGCTGCCGGTTTTGAAAGCGAACTGCTTTAACTGCCACGGAGCTGGTGACGTGAAAGCCGGCTTGCGGCTAAGCGATCAAACCAGCCTGCTAGAAGGTGGCGAATCGGGTTCAGCAGTTGATTTAGCGAATCCGGAAGAGAGCCTCCTGTTGAACGCGATTAACTATCGCGACTATGAAATGCCGCCCAAAGGCAAGTTGGCTCAGAGCCAGATTGACGACATCACTCAATGGGTCAAAGCGGGCGCTCCGTTTCCTGAAGATATGCTGGAACCGTCTGATGACGAAGATGCTGGCGGGCCGCCTGCCGTCAACGACGAAACGAAGTCATGGTGGGCGTTCCAAAAAGTAAAAAGACCTTCGGCTCCCAAAACCAAAGCAGAATGGGGCGTTAACGCCATCGACAAGTTCGTGCTTGCGAAGCTCGAAGAGAAAGGTCTCTCTCCCAACACTAAAGCCAACAAGGTCGCACTACTGCGTCGCGCTTACTACGACTTAGTTGGCCTGCCGCCGACACCAGAAGAAGTGCGGGCGTTTCTTGCAGATAAGTCGGACAGCGCGTTCGAAAAAGTCCTCGACAACCTGCTTGCGTCGGAACACTACGGGGAAAAGTGGGGACGTCATTGGTTGGACCTTGTTCGCTACGGCGAAACAAACAGTTACGAACGCGACGGCAACAAGCCATACGTTTGGCGTTATCGCGACTACGTCATCCGATCGTTCAATAAAGACAAGCCGTACGATCAGTTTGTGACCGAACAGCTTGCTGGTGACGAACTTCCGAATGCGACTCCAGAAACGATCATCGCCACTGGTTACTACAGACTTGGAATCTGGCAGGACGAACCCGTGGACCCATTGGAGTCCATGTACAACGACCTCGACGACATACTCGTCACAACCACCGATACGTTTTTGGGGCTGACTGTAGGCTGTGCTCGGTGCCACGATCACAAGATCGATCCGATTCCGCAGAAGGACTACTACAGCATGCTGGCGTTCTTCCGGAACATCCGGCGATACGGTGTTCGCAGTGCCGAATCTGTTACCGATGCGTCTGTATTGGAAGTCGATCAACCAGCAGATCAAGCGGAGCATCAGAAGTTACTAACCATTCATAACCAAAAGCTCAGCTCCCATCGCCGTGGGATGAAGAATCTCGAAGACAAGGTACGTCGGCAGTTAGAAGGCGTTGAGGTTGAAGACTTTGCCTATGAAATGAATCGGCTTGCGATCATGAAGAATCATGTCGCTCCAAAAGGCAAGAAGCTGCTGACGCTAAACCAGATCCGACACTACGAAAGCCTGATTCGTCGGATTCGGGAACTGGAAGCCAAACCACCAACCGGTCTCGCGAAGGTTCTCTGCGTCAAAGAAAACGGCAAAGATTCTCCTCCAACGTTCCTACTGACGCGTGGTAACGCACACGCGAATGGAGAACAGGTCGAACCGGGGTTTCCGTCGGTTCTTAGCCCACCGAAGCCAACGGTCACTCCGACGGAAAAGACGGCCGGGCGACGGCTGGCACTCGCAAAGTGGATTGCCAGCAAGGACAACCCGTTAACCGCCCGGGTGATTGTGAATCGGATTTGGCAGCATCATTTTGGTCGCGGAATCGTACGCAGTTCCAGCGACTACGGGTTTCAGGGAACACCGGCAACGCATCCCGAGTTACTGGATTGGCTCGCGGCGGAGTTCGTAGACGGTGGCTGGACGTTTAAGCGAATGCACAAGCTGATCATGCTTTCGGACGCGTACCAAATGTCATCCGATCGAGCCAACAAAGCAGCCATCGCCAAAGATGAAGCAAACGATTACTTCTGGCGGTTCAATCCGCGTCGGCTCGTGGCCGAAGAAGTGCGAGATTCAATTCTCGCCATGAACGGTCGACTAAACACCAGCATGTTTGGCCCGAGTATTTATCCTGAGGTGCCTCAGGTTGTTCGCAATGGACTGTCTCGACCAAACGCCGGCTGGCCGACTTCGCCGCTTGAGCAACAGCAGCGACGCAGCATCTACGTGCATGTAAAACGATCGTTGGCATTGCCGATGCTCGCCAGTTTCGATGTTGCTGATCCAGACAAGCCTTGCCCCGTTCGATTTGTCACCACGCAGCCAACACAAGCACTGGGAATGTTGAACAGTCGATTCATCAATGACCAAGCCCAGGCTCTCGCGAACTCTGTTGTCGACGAAGCTGGTAACGACACAGAGAAACAAGTTGCTTTGGCGTTGTGGAGAACGACTCAGCGTGAACCGGCTGACTCCGACATCCAGCGAGGTTTAAAGTTGATTAACGATCTCCAGACAAAAGACGGCGCTTCGGCCAACGATGCCCTTCGATACTTCTGTTTGGTTTCTCTGAACCTCAACGAGTTCATGTACCTCGACTAGTCCTGCCTTCGCCTCTCAACTGGCCCACCATTGCGGCAGATTACCTGCCACCTTCCCGGAGAACAGATCATGAACAAGCGAACGAACGACTTTTGCGGACGCACGCGTCGAGAGTTTCTTTGGCAGGCCGGAGCCGGGTTCACCGGAACCGCAATGGCCGGCATGCTGGACGCGTCATTCCTCGCGCAGCAAGCTCAGGCGGCAGACGGCACACAGCTCGACAACCCACTCGCGCCGAAGGATCCACACTTCCCGGCGAAAGCCAAGCATGTAATTTTTCTTTACATGTACGGCGGTCCCAGCCACATGGACACCTTCGAGTACAAGCCTGCGTTGAATGGTCGTGACAACCAAACGGTTCAGGTCAAGACATTTGGACGCGGCGGCCACAAGAACGAAGGTCGTATTGTTGAGCCGCGGTGGAAGTTCAAGCAGTACGGCGAAAGCGGCAAGTGGGTCAGCGATCTGTTTCCAAACCTCGCGAACCATGTCGACGACCTTTGCTTTATCCACTCGATGACAGCGGATTCACCGATTCACGGTTCTGCAATGTTGATGATGAACAGCGGCCGCATTCTAAGTGGGCACCCGTGTCTTGGTTCGTGGGTGAATTATGGACTGGGAACGTTAAACAACGACTTGCCTGGCTTCGTCGTGATGCTCGATCCACGCGGCGGCCCAATCTCCGGCCCAAAAAACTGGAGCTGCGGCTATATGCCGGCAACGTACCAGGCCACACTCATGCGTTCCAAAGGCGCGCCGATTTTGGACCTGGCTCCGCCGTCGGGAATGACGGGCAAGATGCAGCGACGACTGCTGGATTCGTTGAAACAGTACAACGAATCTCACATGGCATCTCGGCCCGGCAACAGTGACCTTGGGTCTCGCATTGCCAGTTATGAACTCGCATACCGCATGCAGTCCGCGGCTCCGGAGGCCGTTGATATCGCCAGCGAGACCAAAGAGACGCAGGAAATGTACGGGCTGAACAGCGGTCGCACGCGAACGTTTGGCCGCCAGTGTTTGCTCGCACGACGGCTGGTTGAACGCGGTGTTCGGTTCATTCAAATCTATTCCGGTGGCAACCACAACGACGCCAACTGGGACGCGCATGGTGACCTGAAAGTCAATCACGATCTACACGCCGGCGAGACCGACTTGCCGATCGCAGGTCTGCTTCAGGACCTAAAGCAACGCGACATGTTGAAAGACACACTCATCGTTTGGGGTGGTGAGTTTGGTCGTCAGCCGACAGCAGAATACGCCAAGGGAACCGGACGCGACCACAATGCTTACGGCTTCACAATGTGGATGGCGGGTGGTGGAATTAAGTCTGGTGTCTCAGTTGGCAAGACAGACGAACTGGGAGCCGCCGCTGTCGAAAAGCCATTCCATGTGCGGCGACTACACGCCACGATTCTGCACCAAATGGGTCTCGACCCGAATCGCCTGTCCTACTTCTACGGCGGGCTGGACCAGCGTCTGGTCGGCGTCGAAGGCGCTGAACCCATCCGAGAAGTCATGGGCTAAGCGGCAACTTCCAGTCGAGCGGCTACGTTGGAGGTAGCTAGCAGCCTGTTGGCGAACAATTGCCTCCAAGTCGTTTCTTGCGAGGATTTCCACGGCTCGGAGAGCCGTGCTACATTTTCAACGCCCTGCTAGACCGATCCCTCGACCTACCCGGATTGTTCAAGTTGCTCCGTTAAGAATCAGCCGTCGAGCGTACGGATTGTTGCCAGCAAAGTACCGCATCACAGAAGCCGCCATAAACGACTTTTCCGGCTCACAGGGGTCTGATGCTTCACTGCCTAACGAGTGCTCTCAGCTGTAACGCGCGCCCGTTAGACTTTGTTGAGTTCTTAGAAACGCTGAATTCGAAGCACTGTGGAGCGTCTTGTGAATTACATGTTCTGTCCAGACGAAGCCGATCTGCAGCTCTTCGTTGCTGGCAGGCTGGGTGTTTCTTCAACAGATTCGATCGCTTTGCACGTCGCTGACTGCCGGAAGTGCGAAGACCTACTAATGCAGTTCGATCAGGAGGCAGACCCACTGGTTGAAGTACTGCGCGGAGTTGGTTCGAGTTCTTCCGGTTCTCCCCACGACGGCATTACCGACAAGGCGATCGAAGCTGCACGGCTAGCATCCGGGGCAAGGGATCAGGGACGGGATCTGTTTCAACAGCTGCAGAACGGTAAATGCAGCGTTGGGCGATTTTCGCTAATTGAAGAGCTTGGCGTGGGCTCATTCGGTCATGTGTTTAAGGCTCACGACCCACGTGATGGCCGAGTTGTTGCAATCAAGATTGAGCGTCAGGTTCGGCTGACCTCGTCACATTCTGACCGGTTCGAGCGAGAAGCAAAAAGCGCGGCGAGTCTTCGGCATGATGGAATCGTTGGCTTGTACGAGTTCGGTCATACAGAGGACGGTGTTCGGTTCATAGTGAGTGAGTTTGTCGATGGTGACACGCTCGAAGATCGTATCATGAACGCCAGGCCAAGTCATAAACAGGCGGCTTCGATCGTGTCCAAAGTAGCCGACGCGCTGGAATACGCACATGGCTGCGGCGTCGTTCATCGTGACCTGAAACCATCCAACATCCTGCTCGATTCAGAAGGTTTGCCGCATGTCACAGACTTCGGACTTGCCAAGTTCGAGGCGGCTGAGGTCACCCTGACAGAGCTTGGCGAGGTCATGGGGACGCCGGCTTACATGTCGCCGGAGCAAGCTCGCGGCGACGCTCATAACGCAGATGCTCGTAGCGACATCTACAGCCTGGGCGTGGTTCTCTATGAACTGCTGACGGGAGAACGTCCGTTCCAAGGGAACCGGCGGATGATCCTGCTGCAGGTTCTGGAAGGAGAACCGCAGCACCCACGTCGGCTGGACGAGAAAATCGCTCCGTCGCTTCAAGCGATTTGCCTGAAGGCGATGTCTGTCCGCCCGGAAGACAGATACCGATCCGCCGCTGCGCTCGCCGCAGACCTGAAACACTTTCTTGCTGGCGAATCGGTTGCAGTAGAGCTACCTCGTTGGCCAACTCGGGCAATACGCTGGTGTTCGAAGAATCCAGTCGCGGCTTCGTTGCTGTCAGGCGTGACGGTCGGAGCGCTCGTTGGGTTCATCTACCTCTCTTCATTGTCACATTGGTTCGTGCAACAGTCGGCTCTCGAAAGCGTCCGGCTTCAATCCGACGCGATCGATCAGTTCAACAAGTTGTATAGTGAAGTCGCGTCGAAGTTGGATCCAGATGTGGTTGGCACGACCGAGGAATACGCCGAAGGTCAGAAACCCATGTTGTTCCCGGCCAGCTTCACGATCGAAGCGGGGACGCGAATGGGCTGTGTCGGGGAAGGCTTGCACGTGCGTCTTTACAGCGACTATCCGTTTCCATGGCGCGAAGACGGAGGCCCACGCGACGAGTTTCAGACAAATGCACTCGCTGCGTTGAAGGAAGCGCCTGACACTCCATTCTACAGGTTTGAAGAACTTGGCGACCGACCCGTGCTGCGGTACGCAACCGCGCGAGTCATGCAGAGAAGTTGTGTGCAATGTCACAACGAGCACCCTCAGACCCCAAAGGCCGACTGGCGGGAGGGTGACGTGCGTGGCGTTTTGGAAATCGTCCACCCACTGAGTGGCGATGAGAAACGTACGGCAAAGGGCCTGCGTGGCGCGTTCTTATTGATTGGCGGGTTGGCTGTTGGGCTCACACTGCTGGCGTTCGGATTGCTGCTGCGGGCCAAAAACTCTCGGAGCCGGTTCTCATGAGCGACTCACAATCTACAGAATCGCACGACAAGAACCTCACCTCACCCAGTCTGATTGCGGCGCTGCGTGAAAAGAATCCTGATGCGTGGAACCGCATGGTCGAACTATACGCACCAACGGTGGTGCAATGGTGTCGGCATATGAAACTTGGTGAACAGGAGATTCCCGATGTCTTGCAGGAGGTGTTCCAGGTTGTCGCGACGAGGCTCCATCAGTTCCGGCGAAACCGCCAGACCGATACGTTTCGTGGCTGGCTCCGAACGGTAACCCGCAACAAAGTCATCGATCACTTCCGCGCTCGCGATCGCCAGTTGATCGGCGCAGGAGGAACCGAAGCACAGTCCCGGATGGCCGACGTTCCCGATATCGGTGATGCAGAGAACGATGACGCCTCCGGTGAAGTGATCGAGACCGCGCTTTTTCAACGCGCCCTCACGCTTATTCAGGAACACTTCGAAGAACGTACATGGCGAGCGTTCTGGTTGACTGTCGTGGAAGGTAGGGCAACTGCCGATGTCGCCAGTGAACTTGAGATGAAGCCGGGAACTGTTCGAGTCGCCAAGTCTCGTGTGCTCAGTCGGCTGAGACATGAACTGGGCGATGTGGAATGACGATTGGTGCATCCACTGGCCAACTTACGATTCTTAGTTGGTTTTGATGAAGTGTGGCAACTGTCTTGCTTTGAGCTTGATATTGGCTCGGACGGACACGTCGGTTGGGAAGACTCGCCAAGTTTGTCCGTTCCTCGCACCAATTGGTGTGCCGCCTTGGCTAAACAGAACGAACAAGCCGGTTTCGTCTCCGATCGCACGAAAGTCGGCTCCACCTCCGCGATACTGCGGCAGCTGAAACGTCGACATGATCTCATTGGCCAACGTATTCACAGTCCCAGTGGCGACCAATCCAATCTCACTTGCATACAGGATTTCTTCACGATGGAACTCGCCTTTCGTGGCGTTCTTCATGTCGTGCCGGCAAATCAGTTCAAGGATGTTGCCCGCCGGATCCCAGAAATAGAGTGAGTGTGAGTTCCAAAAACTGAGCGGACGAACTTCATTCGGGAAGTTCCTTTCTCGAAATTGCGGTGGAGTCACTGCGAGCTGGGTTTTCTTGCCCAGCCATTTTCGAGCCGAGAGAATTTTGTTTTCGGGGATGTTGAAGGCGAAGTGGTAGTACGGCCGCGACTGATCTGGAGCGGGCGAGAACTTGATTTGCGTGCCGCCAGCCTGAATACCGAGAGACTTGTCTTTCAGTTGGACTTCCATCTCCAGGACGTTCTTATAGAACGCTGCCATCTCGTTGAGTGGAGTTGCCGTAAGCAGCGACAGGTGTTGAAGTCGAGGTGGTGGCGTGTTCGTGTTCCTTAAACTTGCATTCTGAACCGCTGCCGGTTCATTTGCAGCTGCCAGCAACGGCGAGCACGTGATGGCGGTGGCTGAGCCCAATGCCGAAAGCTTCAAGAACTGTCTGCGCTGGCAAGGTGGACTGATTTCTCGGAATCGCATCGAAACATCCTCTCGGAAGTGAATCTCCTGCCAGACTCAAACCTGATTGTTCCAGGCCGTGGCAAGGACATGAAATTTCCAGCCGGGCAACGTTCGTTGAAATGCCCGCTGATACAAGTCCTAACGGGGCCGCGTTACAGAACCAATCGGGCTTGTTCCGAGGTCAACGCCGTCAACCCCAGCTGCGTGCAGGTAGGTAACTATGAGGCAGAGCCAACCGGGCAGCACTGCTAGTCTGTTAGACATAACGCTGAAACACTTGGTTTGGCTTTTCAGGCGGTCTGTTTCGCTTCGACGGAAAATCGTTGTACAACGTCACGAAGATGCCCCCTGGAAGGCTTCGCCGATCCGACGATAACAGTGAACGGCTTAGCAGCCATGCCAATGCAAGCTCCGTCCACGAACTGGACTTCCACCAACGCTAAGACTGAAGCGTCGCACTAAAGACGTTCGAGGCCCAACTTCAAGTCGGTCGCGAAAAAGCTGTCGACGCTTTGCAACTGTGTGTCGTGCGTCAGCCATTTAGCCTTGTGCTCTTTAAGGTTGGGTAGTGAAGGTTCTGAGCCCGGGTCGATCGGTGTTATGCGTTTGGGCGAGGCCGCCGTTACGACACGATCCAGCGATTTTCTTTCCGTGTCTGTGAAGAGAGACTTAACCGACTCCGTGTTAGGGGCGACTGGGCTCGTGTTGTCGTCGGGGCTGGTCAAGGTCACGCCGTCGGTCGCTTGCACGCTCTGGCAGGCGAAACATGTGCAAGGTTGGTCATCACCTTGACCGTGAAGATGGTCATGGTCGTGATGATGGTGTTGATGCCCGAGAGAGTGGGTGTGATGGCCGTGGTTCGCGTGGCTGTGGCTGTCTGAATCGACGATGTTGGCGCCTTCAAAGTACCACAGGTGATCCAGCACGATGCCATCGCCACCGTTGTCGCGATCATTGTCGTCATCGAGAATCGTGCCAACGGCTATGGTGTCATTCAGTTCGGCATTCTTGGCGTTGAAGAGTCGAACCTCGAAGCTCTCATCAGTCTCTTCCACGTCATCGCTGATGGCTTGAATGTTGATGAGCTTTCTGGTCTGGCCCGGACGGAAAACCACCCTGCCACTTCGTCGGCGATAGTCTCTGTTCTTGAGTTCTGCCGTGCCATCGGCCGTCTTGTACCTCACGGTAACCGTCTTTGTTGATGGCGAGGTGAGGTTCACTTCGAACTTGAATTGCCGGAAAGTACGCCGGCGCTTGTTCGCAGTTGGATCGCCTTCTCCCGCGGTCACGTCAGCGATTTCGATCCCAACATCGTCGTCCCTGATCGAGACTGTGGCCGAATCGTCTGTGAGAGTGGCACCAACGGCGTTGTCGAGGGTTATGTTGAAGCTTTCGAGTGTTTCGACGCTGGTATCGTTGGCTATTGAAACTGTGATTGTCTGAGAACCTGCTGCGTTGAAAGACAGCGTTCCTGTCGTTTCTGAATAATCTCCGAAGGCCGTCGCCGTTCCATCGCTTGTCGAGTAATCGACGGTCACAGTCGACGCGGAAGAGCCCGTCATTGTCACGGTCACATCGGCCGTTCCATCACCTTCGTTGACCTCCACATCGGCAATAGACAGGCTTGCATTCTCGCTCGCTGGAACAATCGTTCCGTCGATTGTGTACTGCCCGAGGCTACCGTATTCGCCGTAGCCAGTTGGTGTGTTGGAAGTTGGGTCTCCCGTACCGACACCGCTGACATGCAGATAGTAAACGCCAGAACCCAGGTTCAAATCGAATGAAGCGTCGAGGCGATCTTCCGGGTTCGACGAAGCGATCAGGTCTCCGTCACCGTCGTAGAGATCGGCTTTGATATCAAGGTTCGCCCCGCTGTTACCCGAACCCACTGAGAACGGCTTCAGGTTCAAAACGACATCGCCTGTATCGACTGCGAAATGGTAGACGTCAACATCGCTTGTTGTTTCAATGATGCCTGTTGCTGAAACAGTTTCACCGCTCAGTCCGAGTCCAGAGGCTGTGGCATTCGTGTTGCCAGCGTCGTCATCGCGATATCCGAAACCGTTGCGGTCAACGTCGCTGATGATTGCGAGGTCGTCTGGGCCGGAGCCGTAGTTCGCACCCGCCCCACTGTTCTGGGCGTCGTTGAAGGTTCCGTCATCCCACTGGCTTACGTTCTTGTAGTAGCCAACCCCCATAATCGATGCCCAGCCGACCTCCCCGCTGCCATGGCCTCGGTAGTATCCCGCACTGGACGTACCATCGTGTGACAGACCAAGTGCATGACCGACTTCGTGACTTGCCGCTTCGGCAACACTCTTGCCGCCGGTCGTAAAGACCCAAACCGGCGTATCCGAGCTCCGGTTGAAACTGTTCACATAGGCAATGCCGCCAGCGCCGGTGCGTTCGTTCGGATCGGTCACCATCGCTGCTTCGTTGGTCATGATGACGCGAAGGCCCCACTGCGTGTCTTCAACGCTCGATTTACGCAGAGCCTCAACACCTGGATCAACAGTCGTGACATTGATATTGAAGGGCCGGAAGTCCTCGGCAACTCGTTCGTAGGATTCCGCTATTCGAGCCAGTTCAGTGTTATTGAACGAGGCTGCATCTCCATCGACGTTGTAGGCCGGCGCGACGAGAGAGTCTTGGTTGTAGTACCCGTTCCAACTCGTCCCCTCGACTGTGTGGCCATCGTAGTCCAGGAAGATTGTGTGATCGGCTCCAGGCAAACTG
>JBGCDN010000586.1:0-4922 GCA_045105495.1 Planctomycetaceae bacterium | reverse complement strand
GACGGCGACACCCACCGATCGACTAGCCAACTCATCGCGGGTCGGACGACGAGTTCCTTTGGTGGTTCGAAGTCTTGCGTATACACCGCTCTGTTCGATACACGCAGCGCACGCATGAGTCCGTGTGCGGCGATGTTTGGTTCCACCCAGGAATTGCCGATGAGAAACGGTTGGCCTTCTGGTGTGTTCTTGCCGTCGAAGAGATTACGAAAATCCGATTCGTCGTATTCCACTCGCACCTGTCGGCCGTTGAGGAAGAGCCGGAACGTTCTGCCGTCATCCGTGGCTGCGTAGTGGGTCCAATCGGCGGTCTTCGATGTAGCTGGTTTCGAAGGCAACCGGATGCCCAGTCTGAGATATCGGTTCCAGAAAGCGTGTCGATCAATTCGCGCGGTCCACGGGAACGTGGGATGTTGCGATGCGATCGGTGCGTTGTCGAACGCAGTTTCGTGGGTGCTCCAGTTTCGGACCCAGCATTCGATCGTGTAGCCGTCGAACTCGTGAAACGGAATCGTCGGAGCTTCGATGTAGGCTCCGCCGTGGAGAAGAAGACAATCTTTGTCATCTGACAACTGCCGTTTGGCCGCAGCGTAGTCTTCGCGAGCTAGTTTCTTCGCTCGCAATCTCGACCGGATCTGACCTCGAGCAAGACGGTACCACGGGTTCTCTGGCTGGCGATCGACGGCGACACCCACCGATCGACTAGCCAACTCATCGCGGGTCGGACGACGAGTTCCTGGTGCAGACGCGATGGCAAAGCTGTCGGCCGACCAGATGTTGACGGTATTGTTCCACTGAATCGCTGCCAGTTTGCTGCCGTCCGGGCTAAACGTGACGTCCGGCTCGAAAGGGAGGTCGTCCGACCGTGGTCGAGTTTTCAGTTCAGTCACTTCGCGCAGTTTCGTATCCCAGACTGTGACAACTTCTCGGTTCGCGCCGGCGATGCGAGTGGACAATGGATGCCAGGCAAGATCTCGAATCTGTTCCGGAGCGATACCTTCCGCGAGCAGTTCCATTGAGTCCGTATCGATGATCGCGATTTGACCTCCATCCGTCGCGACGGCCAGAACCGAAGCATCGTCGCTGAACTGCATCGTCCCGACGAGACTTTTCGCTATGAAGGTTTCGGGTGTTCGGCCTACCGTGCTGGGCGATGCGAGATCGAACACAAGAACTCCGCCACGCCCAACGTCGTAGCGGAAGTCGTCAAGACTTTCGGCAGAGCCACCGGCAAAGGGCCGAGACTCTTGACGAGTTCCGCTACCGGGACAAAGAGTGCCGTTGCCCTGAGGCCCAAGTCCAACCGCGAGTTTTGACCCATCTGCCGCTATCGCAATGCTGGTCGCAGACACGCCTTCGATATCGTGTTGCCAGGATTGGTTCGGTTCGATGTTGAACACAGACAGTGTCGTTTTCGTTCCATCAACGTGGCTCATTGCAACGTGATTGCCGTCCGCACTGAGAGCCAAACCTGTGGGGAACGATTCGAAGGCTGGCGACGTCCAAAGCACGCGTTGCGATTCAACGTCGATCAACTGCAGACAGTTGTCTTCGCCGGGCAGCAGCAGCTTCTCACCAGATTTGTCGAAGCAGGAATCTCGACGACGATCCACCATCGGTCCGTGTGCAACGGCGACGGTTTGAAGTGGGTTTCCCCCTTCGGCATCCCATGTCTGTAGGCGACCATTCTCGAACCGAACCACAGCCGCACCATCCCAGCGGAACGCAACCGCCTCCGATGCCGGCTTGCCATTTCGCCTTGCACCCTGATCGCAAACAACATGATGCGTTGGAGCCTCGGGTTGCCAGAGTCGAACCTCGCCGTTCCAGTCACCAGTTGCCAACCATCGACCGTCATGACTGTAGGTCACAGTCAGTACAGGTGCCTGGTGGCCTCGCAGGATTCGCTTCAAACTCTTGCCGTGCAGATCCCAAAGCCGCAAACTTCCATCCATAGCACCGGCAACCAACGATCCCATATCGGGATGGAAGGTGGCTATCGGCCGAGAGTCGTTCCGAAGAAACACTCGATACTGATCGTCGCCCCACAACTTGTGTACGCGATCAGAGGCGAACTCACGCAGTATCAAACAGTCGCTGTGATTGTCGGCACACATGCCGATTGCCGATGCAAAAACCGCTCGGTATGGATCAAACTCTTCCGTTAGATACTCCAGCGGAGGCAGACTGGAGCCGTTCGTTGGTTCGTCTCGCACGTTGATTCTAGTCAGACGAGAGACCTGGCGATTCCCCGTGGTCGGACCAGTGTCTTCGAAGGTGCTGACGACGATTGACTCACCGTCTTCCGAGACTTCGTGCAACTCGAAGCATGTCTCGTATTTTTCTGGACGAACCTCACCTTTCGGCGTCACCCATGGCTGTCCTCCCGACCAAACCACCTTGCCGGTTTGAGCGTCCCAGGCCTTGATCGCAATGGGACTTTGGTAGGGCGTAATCCGCACGGCTCCGACAACAAGTGAGTCCTGCGCGACGAACGCGAGTTTGGCGACGCGTTCGCGGTCTGTCAGTTCCAGCGAAATCGTATCGCCGGATTCCAGATCGCGAATCGTTGCCGGACCAGACCAGTTGTAGCAAGTGGTTCCGAAGCCAGACGGCTCGCTCACTGCGACGCGTTTGTTGTCACTACTGAATGCCAATGCGTAAACAGTATTCGACACCTTCAATTCGCGAATCAGTTTCGCACTGCGGACATCCCAGATGGTCAACCGACCGGGCGGCGATCCCGGTCGCACGAACTGGGTACGTCCCGAACCGATTGCAACCAGCGAATCATCCTTGCTGAACTCAATAGCCCAGATCCATGGGGCGTCTTCAGTACCCGCGTTCAAGACCGCGCTACTTTGATTTACTAGTCCGTTCAAGTAGCCCCATTCCCAACCACGCCGATCGACTTCGCCTTTCTGGGGGACCAGACCGGCGAGGATCTTCTGTGACTCCTGCGGGTCGGTTTGGCTTAGCATTCCGGCACGGCTAATGCCGCCTCGGTAGAGAGCCGCGTCGGCGACTTCAAGTCGTTCTTCGGCCAGCGTTCGCTGACGTTCGGCTTGCTTGAGTGCATCGGCTTCAGCGAGTGCCGCTGCTTTGGCCTGGCGTTCGTTCGCTTCTGCAGTGTCGAGAGCCGATTCCGCTCGGAACCAGTTGTAACTGACCAAAGCAAACGCCACGCAAAACGTCGTCACCAGGGCTGCACCGAGTCCGGCGATAATAGGGCGGCGACGAATCCACTTTCCCAGCCGTTCGGTTGAACTTACCGGCCGTGCAAGAATTGGTTCTCCCTGGAGGAACCGCGTGAGGTCGTTCTGCAGTTCGGCGGCCGTTTGATATCGACGCGATGGTTCCTTGTCGCTCGCCTTCATGACGATCGTTTCAAGGTCGCGCGGAACGTTCGGATTGATCTTGCGGGGATTAATCGGATCGGATTCGGAAATCGCCCGCAGCAGTGCGCTGCGTTGAACTTCTTCGAACGCAGGCCGCAATGCGAGGAGTTCGTACAGGGTTAGGCCGAGGCTGTAGATGTCGCTGCGTGCATCCGGGTTGCCAGTGCTTTGTTCCGGCGACATGTAGCGGAGTGTTCCGATGAGTTCGCCAGCCTGGGTGAGGTCTTGTTCTTCCGTTGACTTGGCGAGACCAAAGTCCATGACCCAAACGGTGCCGGTGTGGTCGAGCATCAGGTTGCTGGGTTTGATGTCGCGGTGCAGTGTGCCTTGTTCGTGGGCATAATTCAGAGCGTCCGCAACCTGGACTCCGATGCGAGCGACGCTGTCCCAGTACTTTGCGGTTCGCCCCGACTGCGAGTCAGTCACTGATTGGCCTGGCAAACTGATTTCAGAGATTGCGGAGTCTGCTTTGAAACCTGAAGACGCTGGCAGGCTCGGATCGACTTCACCAACCAGCGACAATGCGACCTCTGAAACCGCGTTGTGTTGAGCTGAATGCGTCGGACGGCTGACTCCGGTGAGCCGCGAGTTGGCCGTCGGATTCGTCTTGTACATGTGGCGGAGTTCGACAATGACTTCCTCAACTGTCGCACCCCGAATGTATTGCATCGCGTAAAACAGCATGCCGTTCTCTTCACCAACAGCAAACACCGGCACGATATTCGTGTGATGAAGCATCGCCGCCGCACGCGATTCTCGACGGAAGCGTTCCTGATGTCTTGAGTCCAGCTTCGATGAAAGCGGGCACACTTTCAGAGCAACGTCGCGGCCGAGCGATTCCTGAACCGCTTCGTAGACAACGCCCATTCCACCGCGGCCGATTTCACGGTGAATGAGGAAGTCGCCCAATCGATCGACATCCAGTGACGTATCAACCGGTTTCGGTTCCTCCGGTGCGTTGTCTTCCATGAGTAACATCATGGGGAACACATCGCGAATCTCGGCCGCAAGCTCCGGGTGCTGGTTCGCGTACTCACTGACGTCCGGGCGCTCGCCGCGGCGGTATCGCTCGACAAATTCGTTGGCGAGTGAAAGGACGATGTCGTCAGATTCGGAAGTCATTGCGGCAGGTTCCTCCGTTTCGTACTTGCGGGCCTCCGAGCCCCAAGCATGAGCGATGCCGTGCTCTCAGTGATCGCAAACTACATCTGCTAGTGAACCGCGGTTACAAACGTGCTGCGTCTGAGGATCTTGGGGCTCGGAGGCCCCAAGTACGAAGAGTCTGGTTTGGTCCAACGCTCATGTCGTTACTCATCCACAAGGTTCATGACCTTTCGGAGTTTAGACAACGCTCGCAAGTATCGAGAGCCGGCCGCTTTTTCTGCCAGGCCCAGAACGACGGCTGTTTCTTTTAGCGATAGTTGTTCGAAATGTCTGAGTGAAAGGACGTCGCGGTCCTTCTCTTCCATTTGATTGAGTGCCTGTTCTAATCGCAACTTCATCTCGTCGCGAATCGCGGCGTGG
>JBGCDN010000585.1:0-4119 GCA_045105495.1 Planctomycetaceae bacterium | reverse complement strand
TTCGATTTGACCGGCCGATTCACAGACACGACCCAGTTCAAACAGGTTCGCCGCATGCCGTGGATCCTGTTCCACCGCTGACTTTAGTTCTGTGATCGCAGCAGCGAGGTCCGTCTCGTAGAGCTTTCTTGCAGCCAGAATATGAGTTCGAACCCCATCTGCCACAGCTTCGTTGGGGACTGTCTTGAACGGCGGAGAACCGGAAAAGTTGGACGGCGGCAGCATGAACAACAACGGAATCTCTGCATCACTACACGCGGTTGCCATCCGCCTGAGGTTCGATTCGAAATGTTCGGCAACTTGATTCCGCCACTCATCGTCCCGTTCGTAGAACTGCAGACCATCGTCGTAATCAAGCCGAGCATTCACATCAGTATTCAGGAGAAACTGATCGCGTTCAGATCGATCTGGCATCGTGGCCGATCGCATGAGCGTAAACAGCCGCGAATGAGCCAGCATTCTGTAAGCCGAACCGGACGCCTTGATGCTTGCATACGTTCTGTCTTCTAAAAACTCGTTGTGGCCCGTGCAGACGACAATGAAATCTGGTTCGTATTGAAGGCACTCAGAGAGAATCGGAACCAGTCGATAGCTGGCATACGAAACGCCGCCACAATTCACGACTTCCCAGTCACGTGATGAATCGGTGACCGACAGACTTTGCTGCAGCCACGTAGTGAACGACGTCTCGATGGAGAATGGTCGGCCTTGAACGGTTGATCCACCGAGACAAAAGATGCGATAGGTATTGGCGGGTTTTGGCTTGGAAAACGAATCCGCAGCGAAGAACCGTAGGCGGCCTTCTGCAATCTCCATCGCATCGCCAGCTTTGTTCTCAACGAACAACGGCACGACCGATTCGAATCCAACAAACGGATCGTCGGTTTGTTCAGCCAGCCCCACGCCAAACGCACGGCAACCGAGTTCAGCGGCCAGAACGATCATCAGCCCGAACGCGATGGCTGCGAGTCGAAAGCCGAGTTTTCGATTTCTGCGTGTCACTTCTGATCTCAGTATCCGAACCGATTCTTCGGTTCAAAGTTGTGGCATCACGATAAGTTTGGTTCAAGCAGGTTCAATGTAGCACTCACGCTTACAGCGTCCCTGCCCTAAACTAGCAGTAACTTCCAGTTGCATCGACGAGGACCAAAGTGGCTCGGTACTACAAGTATAAAACAGCAAACGACCTTGTCGCGGACGCGAAACGACTTGGTCACGAAATCAGCGTTTCCGACGACTTTTCGGTTCTCTTCCAGCCGATCCGTATCGGTGCTCTTGAATCAGAGAACCGACTTGCCGTTCAGCCAATGGAAGGCTGCGACTGTACTCCAGATGGTCACCCGGACGAACTGACGTATCGTCGCTACCGACGATTTGGAGCGGGTGGCGCTGGCATCATTTGGGGCGAAGCGGCAGCAATCGCTCCCGACGGACGCATGAATGCTCGGCAGCTTCAGATCAACGAAACCACCGCACCGTCCATCGAAAAAATGCTTCAAGGCTGCATCACCGCGCGGCGGGAATCGATTGGCGATGAGAATGTTATCGTCGGCTTGCAGCTAACCCATTCTGGTCGATATGCCTTCCAGAAGCCAAAGATTGCGGTACACGATCGTTGGCTGGATTTTCGAACCCTCGACAAATCGACCGGCAAGATGGTCGACGAGAACTACCCGTTGCTAACGGACGACGAGCTCAAGCAGTTGGAAGACCGCTACGTCGCTGCCGCGAAGATTGCCGCCAACATTGGGTTTCACTTCGTCGATATCAAACAGTGCCACCGATATCTGCTGTCGGAGTTACTGGGAGCCAAAACTCGTCCGGGCGAATACGGAGGTTCATTCGAGAACCGAACACGGTTCATTAGAAACGTCGTCTGTCGGATCAAAGAGGAATGCCCGAGCCTGGAGATTGGAACTCGATTCAACGCCTGCGATGGAATCCCGTTTCATTCTGAAGAACCGGGTGGCATCGGCGTTCCACAAAAGCCCGACGGCCCGTTCGATTGTGCGTTCGGAACCAATCAGGACGACCACACGCAAGAAGATCTTTCCGAACCAATCGAACTCGCAAAACACATGGCCGATTGGGGCGTGACAATCATGAATGTCAGCTGCGGCAACCCATACTCGAACCCGCACTACGTTCGCCCCGCAGAATTCGCACCCGTCGATGCGTATCAGGCTCCCGAACATCCACTGCTGGGTGTGCTGCGGCACATCAGAGTGACCGCCGCAATTCAAAACGCGGTTCCAAACGTTCCTGTGATTGGCAGTGGCTACAGTTGGTTGCAGGACTACGCGTTGCACGTTGGAGCAGCCAATGTTGCCAACGGCCTGGCCAGCATCGTCGGCATGGGCCGCGCGACGTTGTCGCATCCGGATTTTGCGAAGGTGCTGAAAGAAACTGGCAAGATGAACCGGAAACAGATCTGCCGTACGTTTTCTTACTGCACAAATCTGATGCGAACCAAAGACCATCCGCTGGGACAGTACGCCACCGGCTGTCCACCATTCGACAAAGAAACGTACGGCCCATTGTGGGACGAAGTAAAAGCCAAAACAGCGAAGTCCTGAATCGCGACAAGCATCGACACGTCAACTTCTTGCGTTCTTGAGAACCGATCTCTGACTGACTCCACGGATCAGGCAGAAGAGTAGTCGTATTCTGCTGCCAATCTCGTTGGTGGCGACCTAAACTTGGTTCTTCTACACAACGCGGCGCCACGCTTTCATGTCAACAAGTTCAACCAACCAGAACATCTTTGATTCGTACGCTGCTAGTTCGGCAGCGTTCGATGAAGTGCATGACGATACCACCATCCGCGATCACTGGCGGCAGTTTGTTGACGTCATCAATGGCGAGAAGGTCGAAGAACTCAACGAGCGCCGGAGTATTGCTCAGGATTTGCTGACCGAGCACGGTGTGACGCTGAAGGTCTTCGACGACAAAGAAGCGGCCGACCGTCCATGGGATATGGATCTACTGCCCTACATCGTCGGGCAGGATGATTGGAAAACCATCACCGAAGGCCTCGACCAACGCGCGCGGCTTTTGGATTTGATTGTTCGTGACCTGTACGGCCCCCAGCAACTCTTGAAGTCAGGCGAGATCCCACCGGAGGTTCTGTTTGCCAATCCCAGGTATATTCGAGCGTTCCAAAACCTCATTCCGCATGACAAAGTTTGGCTGCACTATTGCGGAGCTGAGTTGGCTCGCGGGCCGAACGGTCATTGGTGGGTGATGGCCGACCGAACCGATGTCGCTGACGGCGCCGGCTACGCCCTGGAACATCGACTAGTCGCTGCTCGCAGCATGCCGAAGCTCATTCGACGGCTCAACGTAAAACGGTTGGCTCCCTACTTCGACAAACTCCGCAGCTCGTTCGAATCAATGGCTCCCCGCGCGACAGAAGCACCGCGGGTTGTGCTGCTAAGCCCTGGGCCAAGTCATCCCGGATATTTCGAAGACCAGTTCCTCGCGCGGTACCTTGGTTTCATTCTGGCTGAAGGTGGTGATCTGGCGGTTCGAAATGATCACGTCGGACTGAAGACCCTGGATGGACTACTACCGATTGATGTCATCTTCCGGCGGTACCCCGAGAGCATGGCCGATCCTGTTGAGCTTGGTGGTTCTTCTCCTCAGGGAATTCCGGGACTGCTGCAGGCTGTGCGAGCCGGTAATGTTGCGATGGTCAATACGCCAGGAACGCGACTGGTGGAGACACCGGTCTTCATGGCGTTCCTCCCAAAACTATGCCAAGTACTGCTGTCTGAGGATCTAAAAATTCCGTCGATAGCTACTTGGTGGTGCGGCAACGAATCGAAACGCAAATTCGTGCTCGACAACTTCGACAGGCTGGTCATCAAGCCTTCGTTCAGTAGTTCGGGGGGTGATGAATTTGTTGTGAGCGAACTTTCGCAGGACGAACGTAAGTCGCTACGCGAACGAGTGATTGCCAAGCCAGGTGAATTTGTAGCTCAGGAGAAAATTGTTCGATCAGCCGCACCGGTTTGGAAATCAGACCACATCGAAAGCGGCCACATCGCTCTGCGAACATTCGCGACTCGAACGGGCGACAAATATCGTTGCATGCCCGGAGCACTGGTTCGCGTCGCT
>JBGCDN010000584.1:0-3631 GCA_045105495.1 Planctomycetaceae bacterium | reverse complement strand
TGCCACCATTGTCGAGCTGAAAATCTGCAGCACCTTCAAGCTCCCGATACAAAAACAAAAAACAGCAGACGAATCTGAAGCCGACTGGGTATTCCTAGGCAAACCGAATTTCTATTCACTCTCGCTGAACTCCCCCTCTGTCTGGGGGCGAAACGCGAGCGGCGATGCCATCGCCAGGCGTGGAGAATCTGATTCCATCGCGGGCACATGGTCCATCGAGGGCAAGGAACGCCAATGGGCAACCGAAATCGCCCTAACGCCCATTATGGCGTTGGCAACGGAGCTAACTCTGACTTTGCCTTCAACGCTTCGGCTCGAAACTGACGGGGCGTTTTCTTCAAAGGGGCAACCTTCTGCTACAGAGACTACCTGGAACGTCATTTTGAACGAACGAAGCCCGACGAGACTTCGGATCGTCAAACCTGGCCGCTTCATGCGGCCACCGATTGTCGATGTTCGATCGTCGTGGTCGCTTCGAAAAGACACAACTCAACTGCGCGCGGAAATCAATCTGCAGACCTCCAGTTCAGTCACAGAGTTTTCGATTCAGCTACCGACAGCAACGACAATCGAATCTGTGCTCTACGGTGACAACACGCCCGTCCCAATCTCAGTAAGTGACCACAGCGAAGGACGTCGCCTGAAGGTCACACTACCACGCCCTATCGAAGGGCCCGGACGACGTCTGGTTCTCACCGCGCGATTGCCGGTCGTTGTTGACGACAAGTGGACCGTTCCAGACTTCAGCACTATCCGTTGTTCAACAACCAACAACGCATTGGTAGAGGCCATCGCTCGACGAATCACTCACAGCGTATTTATTGCCGCACCGCTGGAGTTGCAGGAGCTTAGCCTTTCCGGTTTCAAACAGTCGAACAATGTCTTCCAAGAGGATGGCTCTCAGACGCTCTCATTGATTCGAATTTTCGAAGACGGCGAAGCCACACTTCGAATCGGGGAAGCGAAACGAACGAGACGGTATCACGTAGCAACCAAACTTCTAACCAATCAAACGTCTTGGGAACAAAAAACTCTGATCATCTCAGACACCGCGTTCCCTCGGGAGATCCGGCTCCGAATCCCCTCAAACCTAACAGTCTTTTCAGTCAGCTCCGGACCTGAACGAACCCCATGCGACTTTCAGATTGATCCAACTTCGCCTCAGTCAGCCCGCGTCTTTATCCCCACGACGAACAACAAAGTCATTGAAGTCATCGGGCAAACGGACAACCTACCAACGGAAACCGTCTCGCCACTTGACGGAATCACAAACACAAACCTCGTGGTCGTTTCACAGGACAATCTGAGACTGAAAGACAAATCAATTCGGACAGTACCGCTGCGTCAGTTTCGTTCAGACTTCGGAATGTATGCCGGCGCCGGCTTTGCGGGTCCGGATACGGCAATCATCGAATGTGAACCGGGTGAGGTCGTCGCACTCAAAAGCGAAAAACGGATTACGGTCAAACCAGATTCGACTGAAGAGCTCACCAAACCAAAAGAGCTTTCGACTGCAATCGTTTCCTCCATGCAGCTGACTTCCAGAATTCGGAACCGTCCAGACGCCGATCTTCATGAGGCCCGCATCGAGGTTTCCACAAATGATTCAATCGTGAAGTTCCAACTTCGCAAGTCAGCCAAGATCGTCAGCGTGTCAACAAATGGTATCGCCCAACGGCCTGACCGTCGCGGCGAGACGGTACTTGTCCCGATCAACTCTGCTACCAAAACCAACTTACTAGTCATCCGCTACAGCTGCTCTAACGGTGGCGAATCGCTTCTCGACACGAACCGAACGATCCCTGTGCCCAAGTTCAATCAGGCACGCGACTTTACCTGGCAAATCATGTCCGCCCCGGACCTGAAGGTTGTCTCGACACATCCATTCGGACAGCAACCACAGCAATCCGAAGGACTAAGTCAGTTACTGGGGCCACTGCGATCGGCAACAGCAAACGAAGAACCTGGCGTGGTCACCATGCCCTATGTGCCGCAAGAACTTTCTATCACGCTAGCAAGTAAGTCTTCGCATCAACACATGCAATGGATCGCCCTGGCCGGCACGGCCCTGCTTAGCTTACTTCTCGTTGTTCGAATAAAGCCGATTTGGCTTTGCGGAATCGAAGCCGTTCTCGCGCTGCTATCCGTTGTGCTACCCAGCCCGATCGGACCAATTTGCGGCAGTTGTTTCTTGGGGGGGCTGTTTGGCCTAGCCATCGCAAACCTGTTCAAGTCGACGTCATCCAATCGCGTCACTCGACACAGCAAATCTGGATTGAGCCGACCGTCAGCCGTGGCGGGATTGCTGATCATTGCAGCGGTGGCAACCACAGCAAATGCGTTCGGACAGGAAACGACATCCGAACTACCCCGCGTGTACGACATCCCAGATCAGGATACCGTTTACGTTGATCGAGACTTCCTGAAGCAACTTGATCGTCAGGAACCAGCCGCGAGCAATCTGCTCGTCCAAGAAGCCCAATATGTGGTCTCGATCGCCAACGGAAGCATAGCAGTCCGAGCCCGATTTGAGGCGTTGCAGATGCATAAGAACCGATCGACCATCGTTCGGTTCCCATTCGCCAGGGGGAATGTCAGTCGATGTCGGCTCAACGGCGAAGCAGTCGATTTTGACAGAACCGGAGAGTACGTCGAACTTACGATTCCTTCGACCGAATCAACGGGACCCGAGCCACCAACTATCATCGAACTTGAACTCTACCCGCCCATGACCAACGGAGGGTTCCGACTTCCGATCGCTCCGGCCGCGAAGTCCACATGTGAAGTTCAATCAGAAGACGCCGTCGAGTCGTGGCTGAACGGTGTGGTGGTCGAACCCAACGCAATCACTCCAGTAACCACCGAAATCGCCCTCGAACTCAAGTCTCAAAATGCAGACACACAAGACATACCCGCAACAATCTCCAGCGATTGTGCCATCGAAGTTGGTACATCTGAGGTCGCGTTTGACCATACAGTTGTCATCACTCCCGGAAGCAATCCGGTAGAAGATCTGACCCTGCGATTTCCAGCAGACCAGAAATTCAGTTCGCTTGTGACAGACCGACCCGCCATCCAGCAAATCGTCTCGACTGGTTCTACAACATATGCCGTCATCAGCTTCCGAGAACCGCTACTTGTGCCAACGAGTATCCGTTTGAAACTCAGCAAGGTGATGAAGTCCATCTCCACAGATCGAGTGCTGCGACTTGAACCCGTCGTTGATGGCCTCTCAAGCGTCACTGTCCAAAGTCAACCGGGACTTCGAATAAAGAACGTGCGATGGATGGACAACACCGACACCAACGCTGTGCCGATAAGGACCAACAACGATCGGTCTGCTGCTTTTTCGATCGATACACCAGGACGCATGAAATTTCGGATCGAAGCAGCCGATGCGATTCGAGACCTGAGACTGATCCAGCAGGTCCACATCCGCGAGACCGAGCTAGAATATGAACTTACTGGAGACATGGATATCACAGACGGCCCAGTGTTCTCTCACACTCTCAACGTGAGCCCAGATCTTCGCATCGAAAGCGTCATGGTGCGAGAGAACGACGTCGATAGGCTGGCCCGATATCAGCGGGAAGGAGACCTGCTATTGCTGCTTCTCGAAGGTCGTACCTCC
>JBGCDN010000583.1:0-8313 GCA_045105495.1 Planctomycetaceae bacterium | reverse complement strand
GAGGACCACCTCCACCAGGATCGGATGGCCCTCCAGGCTATAGCGGTGGCGCGGGCGGAGGAATCTAATCTCCGCAAGTGGATTGCTCCACTGCCCAGTCGAATCCAGAAGGCTCGTCTTAACAGGCGAGCCTTCTTCGTGCGCGGGTGGTGGTGGTTGCCTCATGGTGTTTCGGACATACACTGACAAGCATGGAAACTGTCTTTGAATACATCTTCTGGTCCGGGTTAACCGTACTTGCGCTCGGCGCGATTTGGTTCTTGCTAATCCTGATTCGCGGCCCCCGCAAACGGATTTGGATTCCAGCGCTGACCGTCATCCTCGGCCTGGGCCTCATGGGCGCGCCGGCGATGATTGATCGCTATATCCCGGTTGACCTTGGTGCTCGTGAACGAATGATTGAAGGGAAGCGGCACATCACATTGACGGGGTGGGACGGAGAGAGTTACCGGTTCCTCGTACAGAAGCCAGACACGTTCTTGCTGCAAATGGGCAACCCCGATGTCACAGACCAAACGCTTGAACTTGTCGAGGAGATGGCAAGTCGGGAAGAACTCGACCTCAACGACTCTGCGGTAACCGACGAAGGTCTTGCTCACCTCAGTGAGCTAAGAAAACTAAGAATCCTGCGACTGCGTGGGACGAAGATTACAGACGAAGGATTCCGTACTCATCTGTTCCCAGTCGAAAGCCTGAAACGGATTGATGTCCGGAACACGCGATTGTCTGAGGCAGCGGTTAACGAGTGGAAGGCCGCGTCCAGCGGTCGTCGAGCGAATCGATAGGGCAAACGCATGTTGAATTCATCTACCGGAACGGTGCTCCAGCCCACCAAGGGTCATAGCCCCAAACACGCGCATTACCTGGCGACGCTTTGCGACCTTGTTTACTACGACCAGCAAAAAGCCGGTCGTGAAATCCGCGAACAACTGAACCTGGACGCGAAGCTCGTGAGTGTCGACAACACTCAGGCTTACGTTTGCGAGAACGAAGGATCGATTGTTGTCGGCTTCCGTGGTTCAGAGAACCCGACCCGCCTCGACGGTTTGAAAGACTGGTTCCTAACCAACGCTCGCAACTTTCTGGTGTTGCCGGAAGGGCGTATCGGAGTCGACTTTGCTGCCGCTGGCGTAGGTGCTCGCTTCCACAAAGGCTTTATGGAAGCACTGGCCGAAGTTTGGGATCCCTTGTACCGGGCGGTTGACGCAGCCTTTGAAAAGAAGGAACGCCCCGTTTGGGTGACCGGCCACAGTCTGGGTGGAGCGTTGGCTTTGCTCGCGTCGTGGCGGTTCCATCAGCAATTCATCACCGTAAACCAAATCTACACCTTCGGCGCGCCGATGATTGGTAATGCGGCGGCGGCAGAAGCGTTTCACAAAGAATTCCCCGGAAAGATATTTCGTTACGTCGACCGAGGAGACCTGGTGCCGCGTCTTCCCACGATGAGCATGCTCAGCAACGAGTACGGTCATTGTCAGACAGAAATTATTGTCGGTTGCAGCAAGATTGAATCTGCGGCTCGGGCAATTTCGGACGCAGCGGAGAAGACGGTGGACGGCATGATTAACGGCGATGTAACAAACTCAATATGGACAAGCCTTACCGGCGGCATCTCGTCTCACCTGATGGGCAACTACATCGCACGAATTGGTGAAGAATTAGCGTGACTGGTCAACCGGCCTGCTGAACCTACAACCAATCGATCGCCCCTCCATCACACTGAGCCTGCCTTGAAGTGTTCCGCTGTCCTTTTCGATCTTGATGGAACGCTCATCGACTCCGCTCCGGATTACTTCGGTGCGTTGAACGAACTTCTGGTTGAACAGAATCGAGATCCAATCCCCTTCGTCGCCGGGCACACCCCAATCCTGCTGAGTGCATGGAGCTTGCTGGAATTCGGCTTTGATCGAACCATCGATCGAACAGCAGACAAGCCGCTTCGAACGAGGCTACTGGATTTATACAAGGCACGAATGACGCGACAAACGAAGCTGTTTGCCGGTGTCTCTGAGGTTCTCGACGCGTTGGATACTGCATCGACGCCTTGGGCAATTGTCACCAATAAGCCCGGCTTCCTGACCGACCCGCTTATTGAAGCGCTGGGCCTCCGCTCTCGAACAGCCAGCGTGGTGAGCGGCGACACCTTCGCCGTCGCTAAGCCTCATCCCGAACCAATCCTGCATACCTGCCGCACGCTCGGAGTCGCACCGGAATCGACGGTGATGATCGGAGATTCCGAAGTCGATATTGCCGCCGGCCGAGCAGCCGGCACAAAGACAATAGCGACTCTGTATGGCTACATCCCGGATAACGAGGAACCAGCAAGCTGGAACGCAGACGTCTACGTTGAACGAGCAGCCGACTTGCTGCCACACCTGTAAGCCCGCTCCGTGAAACTTAGGCCGAGCCCCGCTCACATTTCGACTTCGAAGCCCTTGCGTTTATCTCTGCCGACGAAGGATTGTGCTGCGGCGTTGTCTGTGATTCGTTCCGCCTGTGGATCCCACCGGAACTGTTGGTTCAGTCGAGCAGAGATCGCCGCAAGATGACACGTTGTCAAAGCTCGATGATGGCTGAAGACATCGCTAATCGGTTCTTTCCTCGTCGTCGCGCAGTCGAAGAAGTTTTGGAAGTGATTTGTTGGCTGCAGGCCCTTGTATGCTTCCTTCAGTGCGCCGACCGGCAAAGGATTCTTCGCAAGAGCATCTACCGCGCGGCCGGCGACGGTTCCGCGGTTTACAAAGATGCGCCCTTTGGTTCCTTCCAACATGATTCCGTTGCGACCGTCTGATCGAATTTCGAGTTCCAAATCGTCTTCAAACAGACACTTGATCTGAAACTTCGTCGCCGTGTTGTACTGATCGTCTTTGGTTGGGTAACCATCTTTGAATGGCATCGGGTGTTCGGAGACAATCGGTTCGATTGAGACGGGTCCGGTGTCCGTCTTACCCAAAATCCACGACGCACAATCCACATGATGTGCACCCCAGTCGGTCAGCTTTCCGCCGGAGTATTCGTACCACCAACGGAATTCGTAGTGACATCGAGACCAGCTCTTGGTCTCGTTGCGGCCGCCAGCTTTTAGCCGAAATGGCACATCCGCCACGGGACCTTGCCAAAGGTTCCAGTCCAAGCCATTAGGAACGCTGGCGATTGGTAGCTGCGGACTTGTTGGTCCACCGCCAACCGCACAAGTCGCCTTCTTCACGGTCCCGATGCGACCGTCTTGCACGATCGCGACTGCCTTGATGAAGTTCATGTTGCTGCGTTGCTGTGTGCCGACCTGCACAACTCGCTTCGTCTTCTTTGCAACTTCGCAAACCTGCTGACCTTCCTCAATTGTGAGTGTCATTGGCTTCTCGCAGTAGACGTCTTTGCCTGCGAGCATCGCTTCAATAAGAATCTTGGCGTGCCAGTGATCGGGGGTCGAGATATGAACGATGTCGATGTCGTCTCGATCAAGAACCTTTCGATAATCTGCGGAGCCATCGGGTTCTGAACTGGTCCAGTCTTTGATAAGTGCCTTCGCCAGTGTGACCCGATTCGCGTCCGCATCACAGACGGCCACGTAGTCACCATACTTGCGAAACTCCTTCGCCGAGCCGTAGTTGCTCTTCAGGCCTGTTGCGAGCTGACTCCATCGAGACCCGGTTCCCACAGCAGCAACACGCGGCCGCGCATTCGCGCTGACATAGCCCTTAGCACGAGCGTCCCGACCAGTGATGACCGCAGCGCCGGCCCAGGCCAGCGAGGTCGTTAGCATGCTTCGGCGATTGATTTGGCTCATGAGTATCCTCGCGTTGTTGAAGTTAGAGACAAGAAGGCGAACTGCCTTCGGGGCTTATCAAACGGTGTCAGAGCTCTCACGTTCCATCACCCACTTGCTAACACAGCCATCATGCGCTTGTGTGACCGTCGATGCAAAGTCGGCCAGATAGCCGCGAGTGTGTCGGACAGAAGTTTGATTCCACGCTGCCATCCGGCTCTCAAACTCTTCGTCACTGATATGCAAAGTGATGTCACCCGCCAGTAGGTCGAACGAAACCTCATCGCCGTCGTGAACAATCGCAATTGGTCCACCAACAACGGATTCCGGCGAACAATGGACACCGATCGCGCCGTGAGAAACGCCGGAGACTCGCGTGTCGGAAACCAGTGCGACTTTTCCATCCAACTCTGGTACCGATAACGCCGCGGTCGCCACCAGAACTTCGGGCATTCCAGATGCGACCGGCCCCATGTTTCTCAGCACGATGACGGTCCCCGGCTTTACCCTTCCCTGCTCGACCGCCTGCGCCACTGAGCGGGAATCTTCGAAGCACATGGCTGTGCCGCGGAACGTTGATTCCTGCATGCTGGAGACTTTGAACACGATCCCTTCCGGAGCCAGATTGCCGAAACAGATCTGCATGTCGGCATGTGCTTTAAACGGCTTGTCAGCTGGAACAATCAGATCCTGATCGGTCGGCACGGTAGACTCGCTGGCCACGTTTTCGGCCAACGTCTTCCCAGTCACCGTCAATGCAGAACCATCCAGCAAGCCAGCGTTAATCAAGTGCTTCAGCAGCATTGGCGTTCCGCCAATCTTATGCAGGTCGACCATCGTCTGCGTTCCGCGTGGAGCGAAACTGCACAGCACAGGCGTCTTCCGCAGAATCTGTTGCAGGTCACGCAACGTAAAGTCCACACCCGCTTCTCTCGCGACAGCAAGAATGTGCAGGACCCCATTGGTCGAACCGCCGATCGCCGCAATCGCGGTTGCCGCGTTTGTGATGGAAGTCTTCGTAATCACATCGCGGGGACGAATACCGCTTTCCAGTAGTGACTTCACGGCGCTCCCAACGTCGCGGCACTCGGTTCGCTTGGCTGCATCAACGGCGGGAATAGAACTACTGGCTGGTAGCATGAGCCCCATTGCTTCCAGTGCGATGCCCCAGGTATTGAAGGATGCTGCGATGCCGCAACCACCTGGCCCCGGACAAGCCGTCTTCAAAATGGCGTCGGCTTCTTCCTGAGGAATGGCTCCAACGGACGCGGCAGCCTGTGAGTCGTAGACATCCAGAATGGTTGTGTCTTTGCCGTTGTGGCAGCCGGGAAGAATGCTGCCGCCGCTCACGATGAACCCGGGAATATTTGTCCGAGCCAAAGCCATGGCGAAACCGGGGCCGTTCTTGTCGCAGTTGTGCAGGCCGATCATTGCGTCGTAGCAATGCGACGTCACAACACACTCGGCACTATTGGCAATGAGGTTGCGGGAAGGCAGGCTGGCACTTCCACCTTCATGCCCCTGCGTGATGTTGTCGCTGACGGCTGGAACACCGAAAGGAAATCCAATCAAACCTACGTCCTGACAACCTGCGGCGATTTCCTTAGCAAGCTCGTAGGCGTGAACATTGCACGGGTTTCCGTCGAGCAGCGGGACACCGATTCCCACCTGGGGCCGGTCGAAATCGTCCTCCGACATACCCAGAGCGTAGTAAAACGCGGTGATGCCTCGCTGCCAGCCGTGTGTAAGCTGCTTGCTGTTCCAGTTGGTCTCTGCCATTCCGAATCTCGCTGTTTGGCGGATGTCGACGTAAAGTCGGTGATACTGTGTGTTTATGCCGATTTTTCCTGCGATTTCGGGAATTGCGGAACCGACAAGGTGCTGTATACTACCCGATTCAAATTCGCCAGCGACGCTACGAGGCGTGTGAGTCTGGTTCCAACTAGAACTCGGTGATTCGTCGTTCGCTTAGACGTTCGACGCTCGATACTCAAAAGGAGTCATCAATGGCCACGATCACCAAGGCCCATCTGAAGAAGCTTCGCAAGAAGCGAGCGCGATTGCGCAAGAAGTTGTCCTGTCGATTCTGTCCGGGTGGCGTTGTTCCACGTCCGGTTTACGTCGACTACAAAGACATGAAGACGCTGAAGCAGCTTGTCGACCGTGAAGGACGCATCCTTCCACGTCGCCGAACTGGTACTTCAGCTCTCTACCAACGAGCCGTTCGATCGGCTGTCATGCGAGCTCGCTTCATCGGCCTGCTCCCATACGTCTCAGCCGACTAGGGGCAACGTCCCGTTGCATCGGGTTGCGGCAGCGATGTTGGGATGGTGTTTTCTTAAAGTGCTTTGCCGCTTGAACGGTTTTGGGCGAAAGCTTGTAGTCGTTCGCACCAAGCAAGATATGAAGCCGCGAGTTATCCGCTCGCGGCCTTTTTATGCGCTGTCAGCATGTGCAGCGAAGACCTGCTTCGCGGCCGCTTTGTAGCGGAAGTCGTCAAGACTTTCGGCCCACGGAGAAACTCTTGACGAGTTCCATTATGTGGAAGGGCCCGCAGAGACTTCTTGTCCACGACGCGCGAAATTCAGGCCCAGTACGACGGCAATCAATACCGCCGACGATGCGTGGATCCCGAGTTCGATTCCCTGCCACCGAGTGAAGAACACGGCCAGGCTCGCCACTAGCAGGAGCGTTCGTCCCAGGTACCCGATCCGCCCGAAAGCATAACCCGCGATCGCACTGGCGAGCCCGGTGATGCCCAGCAGTGTCACGCCAACATGGCCTACAACCATGTACCACGCCGCTGGTTTGTTGTCCGGTGTCAGCATCAGCAGTTCTGGACGAAGCACAAACGCGAACGGCAACGCAAATCCAACCAGTGCGAACCTGAACGCGGCAAAGGCCGACTTAATGACGTGGCCCTTTGCGATTGCAGCAGCAGCGTAGGCAGCAAGTGCGACGGGCGGCGTGACCATAGACATCATTCCGAAGTAGAAGATGAAGAGGTGTGCCGCCAGCGGTGGTGTATCGAGTTTCGTCAGAACACCGCCGACAAGGATTGCCATCAGCAAGTAGCAAACTGCCGACGGCAAACCCATGCCAAGAATAATGGTCGAAATCATCAGCATCAGCAAAGCAACAATGGCGCTGTCGTTGGCGAAGCCCTGGATTGTCGATGGCAGAACGCCGCCCAATCCTGTCTGCGAAACGGATCCCAAGATGATTCCAACGCACGAAGCGGCGACGATCAACGCCGTCCCACTCTTCGCCGCACCGCTCATGGCTCTGGCGACTTTTCGTGGGTTCAGCCGTGTTGAAGAACTAAACGCGCTGAGAAGAATGATTCCGACAAGGCTGATACTTACCGAACGAAACGGCGTGTAAGACATCACCAGCATCGCGATCAGAATTGCGAACGAACCGAAGAATACAAAGCCCTGCCATCGCGATGAAGATTGAGGTTCATCAAAATCTGTTTCGATCTGGGCTTCGCTTCCAGCTCCAATGCGTTTGGAGTGGAAGTGAACGGTCAGCAACAAAGCCGTATAGTACAAGATTGCTGGAATGAGTGCGGCCTTGATGATCTCAACAAACGTGACCGTCGGCTGAACCATCTCCAACATCATATACGCGCCAGCGCCCATGATCGGTGGCATGAGAGCTCCGCCGGAACTGGCTGCGGCTTCGATCCCGGCAGCAGATTCGGCGTCGAACCCGGAGCTCTTCATTAAAGGGATTGTGAACGTTCCCGTGGTCGCTGTGTTCGCCACAGCGCTGCCGGACAGAGAACCCATCAGCCCGCTACTTACGACCGCAACTTTCGCGGGACCGCCTGAACTGTTCTTAAACAAGCCTCGAGCGAACCGAATGACGTAACCTGTGGCACCGGTCTGCTCCAGCATTGTGCCGAATAGCACGAACAGGAACACGTAAAGAAACATCACCTTCAGCGCGATGCCAAAGACTCCGCCGGATTGGAGGTACGTCTTCTGAACAATCTGCTGCCACGACGCGCCGCGGTGGGGGAAGGCCCAGTCCGGCATGTCCTGACCGTAGTACGCGTACGCGATGAAAATCAGGCATAGAATCGGCAGCGTCAAACCGATGGCTCTGCGGGTTGCTTCCATCACAAGAAACAAGCCGATCGCGGCCAGTGCGAAGTCCATCGGCTTTTCATCGCCCGCACGATCGCCCAGGACTTTGCCATCGACCCAGAAGCGTTCCAACAGAGTTTCGTTCTGGGTGAATATGTAGCCGAACACAACGACCGTCACACCGATCAGCAACATGTCGATGATCTTAAACGCGGTCCAGTTCTCCAGTCGCTTCAGCGGAGGCCGACTCAGGAAGACAAGCACTATTCCAAGCATTCCAAACAGAGCAATGTTGGACTGCTGGGTCAGCAATGTTGTGTTGACGGCAATCAGCACGAATACGCATAGCAGCACGGCCACCACGTCAAACGCGGTAGCGCGGAAGCGATCGATGCCAGTTAGCTGTGACGGACCGGAACCGTCGGTAGTTGAGTCAGACATTCGCTGGTCGGC
>JBGCDN010000582.1:0-4660 GCA_045105495.1 Planctomycetaceae bacterium | reverse complement strand
CGTCAGCCAGCAAACCGCGTTCTTCTTCGAAGGCGTCCTCATCGAAACCGGCGCGACGCGTGAGTTGTTTCAGAACCCAAAAGAAAAGAAGACCGAAGACTACATCACCGGACGATTTGGCTAGAGCCGTGACTTCAACGGAGTCGCTCCGTAGTAGCAACGGAGCGACTTTGTTCTTGCATGAGTTTCGTCGACTCGTTTTCACCGGCGGGCGATCTACACATCGCGATCAATCGAAATTCAACATCCCGCGTGTGTCCCCTTCGGCCGCGTACCTCGGGAAGACAGTAGAGACACTTCCATGACCATCCACTTTCAACGCGACATGGACCGCTTGCATCGAAAAATCCTCTCGATGTTCGCGCTGGTCGAAGAGACTGTCCACCGATCCGTCGAAGGCCTCCACGCGCGGAACCCGGATTCGTTGGCTGAGATTTTGCAGCGTGACGCCGAGATCAATCGCCACGACGTGGAAGTGGAAGAAGACTGCCTGAAGATTCTCGCACTGCATCAGCCGGTCGCGGTAGACCTAAGACGAGTGACTGCTGTTCTGAAGATTACCGGTGAGCTGGAACGCGTCGGCGACCTCGGTGTGAACATTGCAGAACGAACTTCCGGTCTGGCGAACTACGCCGAGCCGCCCATCCCGCCACGTCTGAAAGAAATGTCTGAGATCTCTCTGCACATGCTTCATGAAGCGATTGACGCGTTCGTTGAGTTGAACACGAATGTCGCCCGCAAAATTTGTGCAGACGACGATAAGGTTGACCGCCTGAACGACATCATTCTTGGCGAACTCAAAGAACAGATGAGCCAGACACCATCGCTCATCAATCCGGCAATGCACCTGTTCTCCGTAACACGGCACCTCGAACGTATCGCGGATCATGCGACCAACATCGCTGAAGATGTTGTGTATCTTGTGGAAGGTGAAATCATCCGCCACCAAGGCAATCCGGATGGTGACAACTAGGAAGCGTTCCGCTGCGAATTTTCTTCGTCCACTTTTCGATGAAGATCGCTTCCGCCGGAAGTTTTCCCAAAAACTGCGCCCGGTCCGTCTTTGGCTCTGCACTATCTTGTAGAGACCATGACAAACCTACCTGCAAAGCCTGCCAAAAGAGAATCGTCCGCGACTCTTCTTCAACGATACACTCGCGAGTCCGACAACTCCGCGTTTGAAGAACTCGCGCGTCGGCATGCGAAGACTGTTTGGGGAGTCTGTATACGCGTCCTCAGGAACCACACCGACGCCGAAGATGCTTTCCAAAACACATTCCTGCTGCTGGCTCAAAAAGCAAACCGAATCCGCAAACCCGGATCGCTTTCGAGCTGGCTGCATGGCGTCGCCTGGAAGACAGCGACACGGATTCGAAAGCGTCGGCTACCGATTTACCCTGAGAACACTGATCCTGTTGTTGAGGGCTGCGAACCATACGAAGTGCTGGCTCGTCAGCATCAGGTCGAACAAGTTGATCAACAGCTACTGCAGTTAAGTGAGAAGTACCGCACGCCTTTGATCCTCTTCTACTTCGAGGATCAAACGGCTACTCAAATCGCTGTCGAACTCAATCTGACAACCGCAGCTGTGGAAGGTCGATTGAGAAGAGGCCGGCAACAACTAAAGGTCGGACTTCTTCGCAACGGTTACTGCTTCTCGATTGTATTGCCACTCATGTGTGCCGCACGACTTCCGGTTCAAGTAGCAGGCAATGTAGGTCCCGGTCTCTGCGTACCTTCTTCAAATCACTCGCAAACGGGAGCTTCCATAATGCTCAAGAAAATCCTCTTATCCACATCCGCTGTCGCGCTGCTCGCCGTGAGCGGTGCATTGCACGCCCGATCGTCAGCGAAGTCTACTTCGACAACCGCCGAGATTCTCGACACGAAGACGGGTGAAGATGCCGCTTCGGTTGCCGCTGTCATACGAGTCGATCAGAACGAAACGAAAACACCGCAAGAGGCACTACACGATCACATCGTGGATGTGCACAACCGTATCTACAACTTCTTCCGATCACTGCATGGTTAGCGGACCAATGTCCTTCTCGGCAATGCAGCTGTGACCAACTGAAAGCGGCTGCATTGCCTTGTTTCGTGGATGGATTCAAATCGAGTCGCGAACTCGAAATCGACGACACGGGGGACGATTCTGCTGCCGCTCGATATGATGCCGACGTACCAGACATCATTCGGGTAGAGAAATGGCTCAGGAAACCAGTCACTACACAGTGCTCGCAAGACGGTTCCGTCCGCAGCAGTTTGACGAAGTCGTTGGCCAGCAACACGTTGCGCAGTCGCTGAAGAATGCGATCCGCGCTGGACGTGTTGCACACGCATACTTGTTCACAGGCGCTCGCGGTGTCGGCAAGACTTCGATGGCTCGAATTCTTGCGAAAGCCTTAAACTGCCCCAATGCCGAAGACGGTGTTCCCTGCAACCAGTGTGAAATCTGCGACGGAATTTCTGCAGGCAACGACGTCGACATTTCCGAAATCGATGGTGCCTCCAACCGCGGTATCGACGACATCCGTTCGCTTCGGGCGAATGTAAACGTCAAGTCGATGCGGACTAAGTACAAGGTCTACATCGTCGACGAAGTTCACATGTTGACCCGCGAGGCATTCAATGCGTTGCTAAAGACGCTTGAAGAACCACCACCGGGCGTGAAGTTTGTGTTCTGCACAACCGAACCGAACAAGGTGCCAGACACTATTCTGTCGCGTTGTCAGCGATTCGATTTCTCCAGCATCAACACTCAGCGAATCAGTGAGCGATTGACAGAGATCGCGAGCGTTGAAGGCGTCGAAGTCGAACCAGCCGCAGTCGAATTGGTCGCCCGTCGCGCTGCCGGATCAATGCGCGATAGTCAATCGCTATTCGATCAACTGCTGGCCTTCGGTGGTGACAAGCTGACCTCTGCTGACGTACACAAGCTGCTTGGGACAGCAGACGACGACCGCCTGATCGCAATCTTCGCAGCGGTCGTCAGTCATGATGCCGCAGAGGCGTTGAATCAATTTGATAAGGCAATCGAATCGGGAGTTCAGCCGGGCGAACTGATCAACCAGTTGCTGGCATGCGGACGCGACCTCATGGTTCTTACCGCTGGAGCCGAGTCGCTGGAGTTAATTGGCATCTCCGAATCCAATCGTGCCGGGTTGACTGACTTGGGGAACAGTTGGGGCATCGAAACGGTCATTGCCGCTTTGCAAATCCTCGGAGAGACTCGTGACAAGCTCATGCGAACCACCCAGTCACGCGCGTTGGCTGAACTGGCAATCGTTCGACTGGCTGTTCTTGAGGATCTTTCACAGATCTCGGCGTTGCTCTCCGGCAACATGGCCGCGCCAGTAGCAACGAGCCCTAAAAAAAAAAACGCTGAACCGGTAGCACCCCGGATTGAATCGAAGCCGGAGCCAGTCGCTCAGGAACCGGCGCCGCCACTAACAATCCCGAAGCCAAAGCCGGCCGCACCTCAGCCAGCTGAACCAGCGGAATCCGAACCGGCAAAAATTTCCGAAACACAAGAGTCCAGCTTGCCGCACGTCGAAGCGAAGAAGGGAAACGAAACTACCTTCCACGCGCAACTTATTGACAGCATGAAAGATACGGCGCGTGATCACATAAAGCTGGCCACTGTAGCAATTTCCGGGCCAAATCAGGTGGCCCTCAGATTTTCCAAGAGCTATCATTTTAACAAGAGGTACTGCGAGCGGCCGGAGATTCTGGGTCGCCTGCAGAAAGCGGCCTCTGAAATTGCCAGAGCACAGGTTCATCTTCGAGTTGATTTGGTTGACGACCCCGAGGGAACCGCGCCAAGGACTGTGAAGCCAAGAGAGCCAGAAAAGACGATCAACCCGGAGGAGGATGCGTTTCTGCAAGAAGCGGTCCATCTCTTCAGGGCTACGGTCGTCAGGACTGAGAGGCTCTAACGATCAGGTAGCAGCCATCAACTAACGGAGACAAACATGTTCAAGGGACTCGGCAACCTCGCATCCATCATGAAGCAAGCGCAGGAAATCTCGTCAAAGATGGGAGTCATGCAGGAGCAGCTTGCTGAAATTCGGGCCGAAGGAACCGCTGGCGGCGGGATGGTTACGGTAGAAGCCAACGGCCATCAAAAGTTGCTTGGCGTTCGAATCGAGCAGAGCCTGCTGGACGACAACGACAAAGAAATGCTGGAAGACCTTGTACTAGCTGCCACAAATCAAGCACTCGACAAAGCCAAGCAAGCAGCAGCCGAACAAATGAAGGGCCTCACCGGCGACGCCGATATCCCAGGCCTCGACGACGCGTTGGAGAAGTTTGGGCTTGGTGGAGGCAGCGGCGGCGACACCCCGGCCTCCTAGCGTTCTTGCATCTGGTTCGCCGGCGGCACTCGAATGATCTTCCCCGCTGATTGATTCGCTGCGAGATGACTACTGGCACTGAATTCTGCTTTCTACCAATCAATCGCGTCAACACGGACGACACGCAGTGGCAAATTCATCATTTGAAAATAACACTCACCCCTACGGCCCAACGGTTGGCCGTCTGGTTGATGAGTTTGCTCGCCTTCCAGGCATCGGTCGCAAGACCGCGGAACGGCTAACGCAGCACATTCTTTTGTGCTCCGAAGAAGACGCCAACGCCCTGGCCGTAGCAATTCAAAACGTGA
>JBGCDN010000581.1:0-4149 GCA_045105495.1 Planctomycetaceae bacterium | reverse complement strand
CGCATGATCTCTTTGCCGGTAGCGTCTCCCAATGCGTGGGCGATACGGCGATGGCTGTGTCCACCTTCCTGTGTTAGCGCAAGGTCGCCGTCGATGGTGTCGAATTCGGTTCCCAGCTTGATGAGTTCTCGAATCCGTTCTGGTGCTTCGCCACAAACCATGCGGACGATGTCTTCGTCGCACATTCCCTTGGCAGCCGCCATGGTGTCGGCAGCGTGGTCGGCGATCTCGTCTGCCGGATCCATCACCCCTGGGATGCCGCCCTGCGCATGGCTGCTGTTGGAATGTGCGAGTTGGTCTTTGGTGATGACGACGACTGACTGCGACGGAGCGACCGCCAAGGCAGCGCGGAGACCAGAAATGCCGCCGCCGATCACAAGGACATCTGCAAAGAAATGTGGAATTCGTTTGAGATCGAAGTCCACGAGGTAACGTCGTTTGAGCGGTAGTTCGAGGTGTTCGAGCGTCATTCGTCTGCTTGGGGCGAGGATGGATTGAGGACGTGTTCGGCCCGCGGGTTGGTCAGATGGTCATCGCTGAGAAACCGCCATCAACAACAATGTTGGCTCCGGTGACAAAGCTACCGGCCAGCGGTGCAGCCAGTAGCAGAATGGCGCCGGCAAGTTCTTGCGGTTCTCCAAATCGGTTGGCTGGCGTGTGACCCATGATGCTGGCAACTCGATCTGGCGTAAGCACCTTCTTGTTTTGTTCAGCTGGAAAAAAACCAGGCGAAATCGCGTTGACCCGAACACCTTGTTCGGCCCATTCGCGGGCTAAGTTTTGCGTGAGGTTCAGAACCGCCGCCTTCGATGCTGAATAAGTGAAGACGCGAGACAGGGCTGTCATGCCGCTAAGCGACGCCACGTTGATGATAGACCCGTTGTTCTTTGCTTCCAGCATGTGCTGACCGAACACCTGGCACGCCAGATGAACCCCCCGAAGGTTGATGTCCATGATGCGTTGCCATTCGTCATCCGGGATATCGAGGAATGGAGTTGCTGAGTTCACTCCGGCCCCATTCACAGCGACGTCGATATTGCGCCCCGCAGCTTTGGCGTGCGCCACGATGGCTTCCAAGTCTTCACGCTTTGTCGAATCGGCGGCGACGAATTCCGCACTGCCTCCAGCCTCCGTGATGCGGGCAACGCAGGCCGCACCGTTTTCTGCGTTCCGTCCAACAACCAAAACGTGAGCACCCGCGCCGGCGAGGCATTCGCAGAAGGAGCCACCAAGAACACCTGTACCGCCAATCACGGCTGCGGTGCGTCCTTCGAGGCCGAACAGTTTATTGAGGTAGTCTGACATTGTGATGCTTTCCGTTATTCATGAATGCTTCAGGAGAGAATGAAGTCCGAACCGGTTGAATGATGGTTCTGTGTGTTCATTTCCTGATTCTCTGGAGGAATGAAACACGGAAAGTATCGGAATGAACCCGAACTCGCGACCGAGCAGCGGTCTGCTTCACCAAGTGTGGTTGACTGTGGCTGCCGGAAGTCGACGCGACGAAGAAGAGTCGTCAGAAGAAGGACACGAGGCTGTTAGGATGACTCGATTGGTTGACCGTCGCGCCAAACCCAACACTCCGGTTCCATCTGTACGGATTGGGTCGGCACCGGGATGTACGAAAAAACGCCGAGAATCAAGCTGATTCCCGGCGTTTGGACGCTTCAGAATTACCCCGCAGGGACTTGAACCCCGACTAGCAGAACCAGAATCTGCTGTGCTACCAATTACACCACAGGGTAGTAGGCGAAATCTTAGGACGCGAAGTGACCTCCGCCAAGTTCGCATTTTGAGATCGACCAGATTCGTGAACAAATCCAGCAAAACATTCGACATGATTGAAACGGTGGTTTCGCGGGAAAGTCTCTCGCCCAGACCAAGATGCCGTGGGAGGCGTTTTGCGGAGTGAATTCGGCTCTACTGCGGCGTCACTTGGCATGCCGACTGGGCGAAAATGCAGTACGCTGTCTCGAGCGTAGGCCTCGGGAGAATCTGCCCTCTCGGTGATTCCGATCGGTGAAATCGAAGGAAGCAAATTCATGTTGTGTCGTGTGGTTTTGGTCTTTGCCTTCATGGCTTTCTTCGGAGTGGCATCGCGCGGTGAGGACTACAAGCTGCAGCCTCTGAAATACAACAATCCAGATCTTGTCGTGGATTTGGGTGTTGGCCTCTGGGCGTTCCCACTGCCACTAGATTACGACGACGATGGCGATATGGATTTGCTGGTCGGTTGTCCCGACAAACCTTCTCGCGGAACGTACTTCTTTGAGAACCCAACGCAGGATCCAAAAAATAAGTTGCCGGTCTTCAAGCCCGGCGTGCGTGTCGGTAACGGCTACCACTACATGATGCTGAGCCAGGTCAATGGCGAGGCTGTGGTCTTGACGCCGGGGAAAGAGTACCGCCGTGACCCAAAGACCGGCCGGTTCGATTTCAGCAAGCCCACCCGCATCAACGCGCCCGGTCGGACTGCTGACTACGTTAAAGGTCGAACGCGTGGGAACATGTGGCGGTACGTGGACTACGATGGAGACGGTGACCACGACATTGCCGTTGGCCTGGGAGACTGGAACGATCTGGGTTGGGATCATGCCTACGACAGCAACGGCGTCTGGCGAAACGGTCCGCTACACGGCTACGTCTTTATCGTTACCAATAATGGGACGGACGCCAAACCGGTCTATTCAAACACCCCGCGCCGACTTCGTGCGGGTGGTGGCGATGTGGATGTTTACGGTTGGCCGAGCCCCAACTTTGCTGACTTCGACGGTGATGGCGATCTTGATCTGTTGTGTGGGGAATTCCTGGACGGGTTTACCTACTACGCAAACACGGGGACTAGAACCAAACCAGCTTACGCTGCGGGACTCAAGCTGAAGGCGGCAGATGGTTCGCCTCTGAAGATGCACCTGCAGATGATTACGCCAACAGCGATTGATTGGGACAAGGACGGCGACGTCGACTTAATCGTTGGGGACGAAGACGGACGAGTTGCCCTTGTTGAGAACACAGGCAAGCTGACGAACGATACGCCGGTTTTCCGACAGCCACAGTATTTCCAGCAGCAGGCCGACACACTCAAGTTTGGTGCCCTCGCTACACCGTATGCCTACGACTGGGACAGTGACGGCGATGAAGACATCGTCTGCGGAAACACCGCCGGTTCGATCGGCTTGTTCGAGAACCTTGGAGACAGCAACAATGGATTGCCAAAATGGTCCGCTCCGAAGTTGCTTACGGTTACAGAAACATACGGGACAGGAGAACCATCTCGCCCTGCGAAGCCATTCCGCATTATGGCTGGTCCGTCTGGTTCTATTCAGGGACCGTGCGAAGCGAAGTGGGGCTACACAACTCTGTCGGTCGCGGATTGGGATTCCGATGGTGATGGCGACATCATCTTCAATTCGATACTTGGGCAGATTGGTTTGCTGATGAACGATGGCGGAACACTGCGAGAGGTTTCGTTCGACACCGGTGTTCGTGAACTGCCGCCGGAATGGAACTGGTGGCAACGACCTGCTGGCTCAACAATTACTCAGTGGCGAACAACACCTCTGGCGGTTGATTTCGACGGCGACCAGTCGTTGGATCTCGTCATGCTCGATCAGGAAGGGTTCCTCACGCTACGCCGTTCCGGCAAGTCGGCTGAACGCATTTTTATCGATGAAGAGAACCAGCCGATTCGGTTGAATGCGGGAACCTGCGGGCGTTCGGGCCGAATCAAACTGGCGACGGTTGATTGGGATGGCGACTCGCGGCTGGATCTGCTGGTGAATTCAGAGAACGCGTCGTGGTATCGCAATTGTGAAGACCGCGACGGC
Source organism: Planctomycetaceae bacterium (assembly GCA_045105495.1). Classification (GTDB taxonomy): domain Bacteria; phylum Planctomycetota; class Planctomycetia; order Planctomycetales; family Planctomycetaceae; genus CAYNWT01. The sequence goes on along the minus strand of JBGCDN010000581.1, from coordinate 322 downwards.
AAGGCCGTGCTGAAGAAAATCGGCAATCTTGCCAAGCGAAACGTTGCCGGACACACGTCGAGTCCCGCTGTGTGCGACTTCAACAAGGATGGAAAACCAGATCTGTTAGTCGGCAGCGAGAACGGTCGCATCTACCACATCGCTCATTCCGATTGCGTTTCGTTTCATGCAGATGAAATCGGTGCGAAGCCTGCAAGCGAAAGCAAACCAGCTCGGTTTACGGGGTTCGTTCGAGAAGAATTCATCTTCAACAAAGCGAGCTTCAAGCAATGCCACGCGTCAACGATTTGCCGAACGAGCAGAGGGCTCGTCGCTGCTTGGT
>JBGCDN010000580.1:0-2709 GCA_045105495.1 Planctomycetaceae bacterium | reverse complement strand
CACTCCGGGATTCGAACGCGTTGTGAAAGAGCTCTCCGCTGGCTATGAAGTTGAGTACGGATTTCTGGGTATTCGACCAGCCGATGCAACGATCGAAGACTTCGACGGACTCACTCCCGCCGAACGCCCATCTGGTGGCGCAGTTGCATTGTCTGTGACGGCCAACGCGCCTGCTGCCCGGGGAAAAGTCGTTGCGGGCGATGTCGTTGTAGAGGTCGACGGTGTCGCGCTGAGAGACAGTGGCGACCTGATGCGCGAAATCGCATTGATTGGTCCGAAGAACACAACGAACATCAAAGTCTGGCGACCAAGCGATCAGACATTCGTTTCCCTGAAGGTATCGTTGGGAAAATGGCCGGTGCGGAACGACGACGATGTCATCGCAACTGCGTACCGCCTACCCGACTGGCGAGGCATTCGGGTTGATTACTCGACCGCAAGATCCAAGTACCTCCGAGCCGGAGGCGTCATTGAGTTTGAACCGGGCGTGCTGGTTGTTTCCGTTGATGAACAGCGGCATGGCCTAAAGATCCAAGCCGGCGATTTTATTGGACGTGTCGGAGACAAACGAATCCGAACGCCAGCCGAATTCAACGCGGCCGTCATCGAACTGGGCAACCGCTCTGCAACACTTCATACGACGGACGGACGAACGATCGAGATCGAGCCGTAAGAACAAGAGGACCGATTGGATTCACGCCCCGATTGGAATCACGTTTTCAACATGGTCGTTTCGCAACCCCACGAACCGTCGGTGCAACATCGTGGTGAAGTCTGCGTAGCCGACCGTAAGATGCACCCGATCGCCAATTCGCAGGTCACGAGCGTCTCCAACAACGTCCAGCTTCCCATGGGCTGCACTCAGTTGAGTCACCATCGATTCCGAATATCCCTGAATCGTTGGCATCTCCGGGTCTGCCGCAATAGCCTTTCGTCCCGCGTCCACAACGGCGCGTCCCAGAGTTGGACGACTGACAATCGTCGTGAGCACACTGAGAGCCGGCTTCAATCCGACAACTCCGCATTGGTTGGAATAAAACGGGTCGCCGAAAATCCCGCCGCCTGCCTGCAACTCGGTAACACCCTCGCAATCAGAAGTCATCTGGTAAGAACCAGTTCCTCCCGCGCTGACGATATCGCAACACAACTGTTCCTTAAGAATCATCTCTCGCGTGTGCCGCAGGACGCTCATGGCATCCGCTATCTGTGCCCGCTTCGCATCTGAATTGGTGACACGCAGTACGTGACCTTCGTAGCCCATAAGTCCGACGGGCCGAATACCTTCGAGACCACAAATACCTTGATACAACCGCAAGGCCTCAAGGCCAGGCCGAATGCCGACGCGTCCCATCCCCACATCCACTTCGATGATCACTCGCGGACAGGCCCCCACCTCCCGCGCCGCGTTTGCCAGCAATTCAGCTTGCGCGTAATGATCGACAGTGAAAATCGGATCCGCACTTTCGCACAAGTTCGCCAACCGCGTTAACTGCTGATGTCCGACTACCATGTTGGCAATCAGCAAATCAGTCACACCTCCCCGCGCCATGACTTCCGCTTCGTCGAACGTCGCGCAGGTCACTCCTATCGCACCAGCGGCCAACTGAAGCTGGGCAATAGCGGATGATCGATGGCACTTCTGATGCGGACGCCATTGCTTTCCACGAGAACCGATGAAATCAGACATCGCTGCAATGTTGGACTCCATCGCGTCCAGATCGACGCAGAGCGTAGGGGTGTCGAGTTCTGAAACGTGCTGGCCAATCATCGGCAAATAGTAGCAATACTTCGTGGGGTTTCGATCGTCTGGAGTCTTGAGGAGTCCGGAATCAAGATCCAGTTGCCTCATTGAAGAAAGCCCGCAGCAGCGTGAACCGAAAGTACCCTTGCCAAGAAGACGCTTACTCGACCAGCTGCGATTCCAGTGATCGGAACGCGGCTCGGATGTTGGCATCGCCCAGGTCCGGGTACAGCAGTTTCGTCACCTTTAATAGCTTCCGACACTCCGCAACTTCACCCAGAGCGAGCGTGCATTCCGCGACGTGGAGTCGAGCGTTCAGCCACGTACCAGAACCCGCATCACTGACGTTCTCCAGCTTCTTCCAGCCCTTACGCGCCAGCGTCTGGCCTTCTTTGGTGCGTTGCTTCTGAACCAAAGCGGCTGTCTTTGAAAGAAGAAGCCGGTCCTTCGATTGATTAATCAACTGCTGTGCCTGTCTCAACCCATCCGCTCTGCGACCATGATCGAAATACGTACCAACCATCCAGGCAGACAATCGCAACTGACGAGACAGTGGCAACTGTTTGGCTTTCGATACAGCGGCTTCACCGACACGCAAACGGAGCTCAGACATCATCAGTCGGGCTTGCTCACTTCCACCTGCGATCTCATCCAGCATATCGATGACAGCGAACAGTTCATCGGCTGTTCTTTCCTTGAGATTGCCCAACGTGTTGATGGCGTCACCTACGTTACCCGATGCGACCGATGTCACCAGACGCCATCGATCAACCACCAGCGATAGCTGTTTTGTTTTGGGCGACGAACCCAGAGCCGCTAGTGCTTTTTCACCACGGCTCAGCAAGTCAGCCGCTCGATCGTAGTTCGGTTCCGGCTGCTGCAGCATGACGGATGCGGATCGGATAACTAGTTCTGTCTGGTGAATACTGAGTTCAGACAATCCGGAGACCTCAGCGATTCTCGCAGCC
>JBGCDN010000579.1:0-16726 GCA_045105495.1 Planctomycetaceae bacterium | reverse complement strand
GATAAGAAGAGACGCATGCCAAGGTTCCAATCAGTGAGCTAGATTGGTTTTGATGGTACCGCCGCAGACGAGACTTTTGAAGGAGTGTGTGCTGACCGGAAACAAGGCGAGCCAAATCCAGAAGGGCTAGACGTGTAGTTGGTTTGGTTGTTTCTTCTCTCGACAGCACACCTTGAACTGGCTGTATACTCCAAATGGATGAAGACACGCCAGGAGACAGGAGCGATGGAAAATCAGGACGATACAGGTATGCCTTTGGCTGATCCCCTGCTTGAGATCATTAGCGATTATCAGGCTGGTGGAATTACGGCATCGGATTGTGTGAGCTGTTCGTCTCCTTGCTGCGCTCACGGAGGCTTCGCGATTCTTGAAAATGTGCAAGCGATCTATTCACACTACACCGAGGGCAACCTGAATCGTTCAGACTACGAATTCCAGCCCGGATTGTCGTTCAGCGATTTCGTGCTCGAGTACTTCGATGTGTACCGCTACGACGTACCTGAGACATCGCCTGCGAAATCGATTGTGTTGTTCTGTATGCGTTCGTTGTCATCGTGCGGAAACACCGTTTCCATTCCCCCGATGTCGACCATCTTCGACTACTACCGAGCGCGGGAGGCTTTCTTCAAGTCGAATGGATGGATGAACGGCGGATGTGTCTGTCTGAGCCATCGTTTGGATAGCTGGCCAGCAGAAGACGAGCTCTCATCTCGTCATTGCATCCTCCATTCTGACGAGGCGAGCAACGAGCTGACGAAGAAACCAATCGACTGCGTATTTCACACTTGCGACACACCACGTAATGCTCGACACCCAACACGCGAACAGTCGATGGCATGGTTTGCAGAACTGGCGGAGCAGTGGCCAAACAGTGTGGAACGGTTTCGACAGTTGGTCACTCAAGATGGGCCACGGTGAGAAGCATGCCTCGGTAGCCACATATGGCTTCAGCGCAAGGCCCGCCGTTTCGGGCGGTTGCTTGCGGCATTTCCTGCCGGTAGGTCGAACCGCGGCCAATTGCCTGACAGTCAGTTCGGCAAGCTGACAGAGTCGGGGTTCTGACCGATTCAGGCCATGCTGTATCCTGCCCAACCGGTTAACGACTCGGCACAAGGAAGTGACCATGCGCAGTATTGCTGTAATGAACCAAAAAGGCGGTGTCGGCAAGACAACGTCCAGCGTCAACCTTGCCGCCGCACTCTCGCGCCGTGGGAAGCGAGTTTGCCTGGTTGATCTCGATCCGCAGGGTCACGCGTCGTTTCATGTTGGTGTCGAACCGATGGGCGACACGCCCACCATCTACGATGTACTGACCGGCGAACGCACGTTGTCTGACGTCCGTTGTCTGATTTCGAACACTCTTACGCTTTTGCCGGCCAACATCGATCTCGCGGCGGCGGAGATGGAACTGGTTGACATGAAGGGTCGGGAATTCGTTCTCGCCAAAGCCCTGGAGCAACTTACGCAGGAACACAGCTACGACTACATCATCATGGACTGCCCACCCTCGCTCGGGGTGTTGACGATCAATGCGTTGACCGCGGCGAAGGAAGTTTTCATTCCTCTGCAGCCGCACTTCTTCGCACTGCAGGGGCTTTCGAAACTGTTCGAAACCAGTGCGTTGGTGAATCGTCGTTTGAATCGCGATTTGAAAGTGTCTGGCGTCATTCTGTGTCTTTACGAAACGGGAACACGTCTGGCCGCTGATGTCACCGACGACCTAAAACGGTTCCTCGCTGAAAGCGATTCAGACACTCCGTGGGCGAACACCCAAATCTTCAGCACCAAAATCCGGCGCAATATCAAGTTGGCCGAAGCTCCCAGCTATGGCCAGTCGATTTTCGAATACGCCGGCGGTTGCAACGGAGCCAAAGACTACGATGGCCTTGCAGAAGAAGTGCTGGTTCAGGAAGCGGGCGGGGTTCACAAGAAACCACAGCCAGTGCCAATGCGTCGCGCGGCTTAGTCGCATCTGACAAGTCGCGTCGCTGGTAGTTAACATTGTCAGGCCATCATTAATGAGGTCGGACTATGAAACTATCGATGCCGCTACTGGTTTGCGTGTTCTGTTCAACCGCTTCGGCCCAGTCTGAGTGGAAGAAGCACGTTGTCTACAAAGGTAACACGGTGGTTTTCACTGCCGTCGCTGCTGACTTCACCGGCGATGGCCAGCCCGATGTGATAACAGACACCGGTCGGAAGACACGGCTGCTTGTCGCGCCGAATTGGAAAGAGGTAGTGATTGATGAACATCCGAAGTTCACTCACAACACGCACGCCGAATTTTGGGACGTCGATGGCGACGGCGACCAGGATTTCATTGCCGCACGCTATGACAATCCGGGGTTGATTGTTTGGTTCGAACAGCCAGCGAACGGAATCACCGATCGTTGGAACAAGCGGCTGATTAGCGACCAGGTTTTTGGGATCCACGGTGTTATCAAGGGCGACATCGACGGCGACGGGAAGTTCGATCTTCTGGCGACTGCCGCACAGCCGAAGGGTAAGTATCCGGAATCGCTGGTGTGGTTCAGTGTGCCGAAGCAGTCGCTTAAGGCTGATCAATGGAACGTGAATGCCTTCGCCAACAAGGATGCGCCAGGGCTGAGCCATTATGTCGGCATTGGCGACATGAATGGCGATGGTCGGATTGATGCGGCGACTGGTGCCAAAGGCGGACCGAGTGATCCTTCAGGTAAGGGCGAATGGTTTGCCTGGTGGGAGGCTCCAGGAAATCCGCGAGATGTGTGGACGAAGCGTTCGCTGCCCGGTCCACAGCCGGGCGCAACCAACATTCATCCTGCAGATGTGAATGGTGATGGCAAGCAGGACTTCATTGCCTCACGTGGTCATGGTCGCGGAGTCATTTGGTTCGAAGCCCCGAACTGGAAGGTTCATGACATCCATGCATCTTTGAAAGAACCGCATTGCCTGGTCGTGGTTGACATGGATGAAGACGGCGACATCGATGCAGCTACCTGCGCGTTTGGGGATAAGACTGCTGCGTGGTTTGAGAACGACGGTAAAGGCAACTTCAAAACCCACATCATTGGAACCGGTCAGGAAGCCTACGACATTCGCGCGGTGGACATGGATTTGGACGAGGACCTTGATTTGCTGATTGCAGGTCGTCGCAGTAACAACGTTGTCTGGTACGAAAACCCGATGCGCTGACTGGTGTTCTACTCGGGTCCGAATACCTGAATTTCGACCAGCTTCGAGAACGAATCGAACACGTAACCCTTGTTACCGCTGCTACTAATGCGGACGAATCGGACGGGGCGAGCAGTGAACGAGTGTTCGACCTTCGGCTGCGATTCTTTCGGCTTTTCGAGGCGATCTCCAACGGACTGAAACGTCTCGCCGTCTTGAGAAACTTCAACGGTGTACTTTTCAAACGAGTTGCTAATCGAATACGCATGCACGACAACGCGAGCAACCTGCGTTACCTGCTGAAGGTCAACTGTCACCTGAATGGGTTCGGGCTCTGCCGGATATCCAAGGTAGAAATCCAGCTTACCTGTGCCGCCGTCAGTAAGTCGTTCGACCGAGAACGGAGCCGCTGATGGAGTAGACGAAGTCACTGGCTTTCCCAATGCGAGGTTGGGAACCGGAACGACGCGAACAAAGTTTTGCCGACTTCCGTGACCAATCTGTTGGTCGCCACTAAACATTGCCGCGCGGACCGTGGTCGATTGGCTGATGCTGATCGAGTCTTCAAACAGCGTCGATTTGGTTGTTGGTTCGCTGCCATCCAAAGTGAACCGAATCTGGCCGTTCTTGATCGTGTCGCCAGCCAGCTTCATTTGGATCGCTGTTTCGTTGTGGAAGACGCCGTCTGATGGAACCGCTAGTTGAGATGCGGTGATTCGAACCGGATAGAAACTGCGAAGTCGGACACGTTCCGTTTGGGCAGATCGCTTTTCGAAAGCAGCGAGATCTCGCTCTGCGGGAGAATTCCACGCAACCTCCGCGAACGGAATAATTCGAGGTACCACCTGTGGAAAGAAGTTCTCTTCCCGACCTTCCCACCACGGCATACAAAAGCCAATCAGCTTTGGGTTTGGGTCGACAACAATGGGCTTGGCGTAAGTCCTGATCTGTGGATTGACGTGCTTAAATCGCCGCACCGCCAGCGTCTTGTAGATGTGCTGTGGCGATGTCATCGTGAAGTTGATTCGTGGATAGTGATCCACGAGATACAGCGGATCCCATGCGGCGTTCACCACTTCGTAGCCATCTTTCAGCATTTGGTCTGCGGGGTAATTGATGGTTCGCCAGTTAATGTGCACGACGTCTGTATCAACTTTGTTGTCGCCCGTTCCGGGGCGAGGTCCTTCCCAGACAACGGTTTGTCGGCTCTTTGATTTCAGGTATCGGTTCAACCGGTTGATGAACGATCGCTGTAGTTCTTCGGGAACCCCAAACGCTTCGTCGCCTCCAATGTGAATCATTGGAGTCGAGGCGAACACATCCATCATCTCGTCCAGCAGTGTGGTGGTGGCCTTGAAGGCGGCGTCGCTCTTAGCGAGGTCGGTGGCTGTCTTGCCAAAAGATTCCGGGTAGTGTCGTCTCAGCAAACTGGAGTGGCCGGGAACTTCGAGCTCCGGAATGAGTGTGACACCGCGATTGACCGCATACCGTTCAAGTTCTCGAAACTCTTCCAGCGAGATCTTCTTATCCCACAGCTTTGGGAACGCGGTGGAAGGAAATGCGAACCGTTGATCGTCAGTAAGATGCAGATGGAGCGAATCGACCTTATAGAACCAAAGCAAGTCGATTGTTTCTTTAAGCAGCTGCACGCTATGGGGGTTGCGTCCCATATCGACCATGAAACTTCGGTAGCCGGACTGCGGCAGGTCGGCAATTCGCACCAGCGGCAGTTGGCCATCTTTCGCCGAACCAATGAGCTGCATCAACGTCGCGGTCGCATGACTCAGGCCCTTCACCGTTGATGCCACGCATTCAATTTTCGTCTTGGTCACGACAAGATCGTATGCGTCACCCGGCATGTTGGTCGCTTGTCGTACGACCATTACAGGTTTGTCAGCTTCTTCGAAGCTGAGTTTGTGTTTTCCGTTCGTGCCGCGTTCTATGTGAGTTGCGACAATCCTGAGATGTTGTTGCCACGTGGGATCAGCCGGGCCAGAGATATGAATCGTTGCGGGGAGATCCATCGTTCCATCGGATCGAACGACAGAAACAGGTTCTGGAACGAGTGACATTTCCTGAGGGAAGCCGGGGCTCGCGACGCACAGCAACAGACAGAGACACTGGAACGCAGTTTTCATCAAGACACCATCAAGCAGAGTTTTGCGGCAAGCCGTCGATGGCTTTCAAGCTTGCGACAAGCTATAGCAGAGCGCATCAATGAGGAAGCGACGCGTCTATTGCATCTGTTTGGTGATCGCTTTGATTTTCTTAACAGCCCAGCGATAGTGACTGACTGTGTTCGGGGCGATGTAGCTGATGATCGCGTTCCGACCGGTCCAGTTGAGATGGCCGGGTTGAAGCAATTCGTTTTCAGTCAGTGACGCGACGAACCTGGAGACCCGGCCGTGCGACAACTTCAACTTGCGACGGACAGATGCAAAGTCAGCGTCGGCATGTTCGTCGTGCAATCGTTGGTTCAAGTCGCGCGTTTGTGACCACTTGAAATCTTTAGCAGGCAGGTCTGGGGTTCCCTTCTCGCCATCGCGGACCCACTTCACCAGTAATACGTGCCACGAATAGACATGGGCCAACGCATCCTTCACGGATCGCGATGGCCCATTCTTGATTTTCACGCGTTTGGTTAGTTGCGATTCATTCAGGGTTTCGACGTGAACCCAGAGGTTCGCCCACTCAGTCTCTGTGGCGTCAATGTATTCCTGCTTCGTCGCGAACTTCATTAGCTATTCGTCATCGTCCGTTTTCGAGTCGATCAGTTTCTCCAGCAGTGAGGCGATCTTATCGACTTTCGTCTCGAGTGTGTTCAGACGCTTCTCAATGGACTTCGTGGCTTTAGCCTTGGATTCTCTAGCGCTCGCCGTTTCGGCGGCGATCGCACGTTCGCGTTTCGCGAGCTCCTGTGCACGATTCACCCGTAGTTGCATCTCAGTCATCTCAGCCTGACGCTGTTCATAAAGTTTCAGCAACTGGCGCTGCTTTGCTGCTTTCTGGTCGTCTGCAGCAGCTGCGGTGACTCGTTCAAGCTGGCCTCGAACCTTCGCCTGTTCTTTCTTGAGCGCGGCATAGTAGCGTTCAAGTTCTTGATCGACTTTGGCCTTTCGCATCATCTCTTCGGTTCGGGCAAGTGCCTCGTATCGGGCCTCAAGTGCTTTTCTTGCCGTTGCTTCGACCTTCGGCATGGTTTTTTCAAGCTGGCTGAGGTGCGATTGCATCGCCTCGAGTTTGGCTTCGATATCTTTAATGGCGGGATGATTCTTGCCGTAGAGCTGGCGAGCTCGAGTAAGCTCTGCCATTCCGCGATTGATTTCTTCTTTCATGCGGTCGTTGTATGCAGCACTGCTTCCAAATTCTTTCTTCATCATCATGAAGGCCTTTGAGAGTATCTCCTCGCTGGCCTTCGAATCAGCTTTGCCTGCCTTTTGCTTACCGACAGCGGCGCTGAGTTCGGACAGCACTTTCGCCGCCTGATCAGCTGCTCGCCTCGCGTCTGATTTTGCTCGTTCAGCAACAGCACGTTGCTTGTCGACCGCCGACTTCAACTGATCGGCATGCCTCCGCAGCGCGTTTCGTTCTGCCGTCAGAGCTTGGATCTCTGATTGCAGAGCCTTCATGTCCTGACGGATAACTTCGCGTTGAACTTGCTTTGCTTCATCTTGTCCCCACGATGGTGAGGCCAGTGTGGCTGTAAGTAAGAGACACGTTGCAAATCGCATTTCTATTTTCCTTTGTCGTTGTGATGGGTTGCGTTGGCGGCTGGATTGAACTGTTTCTACGGCCGAGGTAACGATGCTGAGGCCAGTAGGTTTTGGTACTTGCGAACTCGGATGACATTCACCGGGACAAGACCGGCTGGGTCTGAGGCATTCGGTTGTGAGATAAAGTCCTGGGCGAGTTCCACTTCGTGACCAGCAATCATCAGTGCATCCAACAGGAACTGAGGAACGCTGAAATCGGAGTAGTAAACGGCTTCCGATGGTGTGTTGCTGGCCTGCATGAGCGTTGGCAACGACGGGGCCCGATTGCGATCTGATGTGGCTCCCGAAACCTCGTCCTCTGGACCATCGATCGATTCTGGCGAGATCACGTTCGTGATCGTGACGGTTTCAGGTTGCCGAGCAAAGAAGCCAACTAAGCCTCCCAGCAACAGGCTTGCAACAAGAAGAAAAACTGGTGTTCGAAACGACTTCGGACGCACGATTTTGGAGGTCTTGGGCACAGTCGCAGCAGGTTCGTCGAACCCGACTGATCCTTGCAAAACCTGATCGTCGAGAAACGCCGTCGCAACACGCTGCCAGTTGTCAGTTTGTTTGATGTGCTTAATGAAGGCAGTTCGCTGCGAAGTGTTGAGCTCTCCGTCAACCAACATTTCGATCCAGGCATCGTCGTCAAAGGGAGTTTCGTTCAGCCATTCGTGATTTGCCTGGTTCATGATGTCACCTCGTCCGCATCCAGACCTTGTCGTCTGAGTTGCTCTTTCAGCCGATTCCGCGCGCGGCGGAGTCGGTTGGCGACACGGTGGCCTTCGAGGCCAAGGTGTTCGCTAATTTGTGTGTAGTTCCATCCGTGAACGTATTTCAGCATCAAGATTTCAACGTCTTCGCCAGACATGCCGGTTAGGGCCGTCTGCACCTGAGTTTTCTGTTCTGAACCCAATATCAGGTCCAGCGGTTCGGTTGGATCGATGTTGGTGTTCTGTTCGGAATATCGATCGTGCAATCTGCGTCGCCGGCCGCATGTGCGTCGGAATTGCAGGACTGCATTGACCGCCATTCGGTAAAGCCATGGACCGAGCGAACGAACTTCCTGCTGCTTGTCTGCGAACGCGATGGCGTCTGCAATGATGGTTTGCATGACATCGTCTGCCTCGTCCACAGTCGAAACTCGACTGCGCACGACGGTTCTTAGCCATGTTTCGTGTTCCAGAATCTGTCGATTCCAGATGTTGTCCGCCGCTTCGGTCATGTGTGTCTCACGTGCTACGGAGACATAGTTACCGCCGCCACAAATGTTTGCGCGAGTTTTTGCTGGATACAGAAAGAAAGAAGAACCAGTTTCCGCGCGCAATGTCGTCGGGCTTCATGCAGGCCGCGGATGAGCTCAGCGCAGGTTCGTCACAAATACCTTGGATATGTCTACGGAAGTTCTTCGGCAACGTTCCCATCTGCCGGCTGAACGAACCAGCTAAAGAAGTTCTTCTCTAGATCCTCCGACAGGAATCGAACCGATCCATCGACGAGCGCGGCTTGAAAGCCTGATATTCGTGCCTTCCCGACATGCTGCATCGGGTTGTCTGAGTTGAAGGCAATGTCTTCCGGCTGAGTCCAGACGACAGCCTGATCAGGGTTCGCTTCAACAATCAAAATCGTATTGCTGGCACCATCTTTAATTTCGCCAATCGACAGTGCCTTACCGGGTTGGGGAAACAGTGTGGAAGCACCGGTAAACACCTGGTAGATGGTCTTATGCCCAAGTGGATGTGAGGCACTTACGAAGACCCTTGGAATTTCATTGGCAAGCGGCAGGTTGTGTTCGCTGTCCCATGGTTCGTCCAGTCGGAATTTCTTGTAGAGCTCGCCCTCATCGACGAAAGGCAATATTTGAACTCGCCAGCTAAGCAGTGGTTTTCCGTTCTTGTCGACACTCGCCGCTGCCGGGAACTTTTGATAGATGTCGTGATAGTTCAGCATCCCCAGCGTCAATTGCTTGAGCGAATTCCTCGACTCAACCCGCCGCGCAGCTTCGCGGGCTTGTTGCACAGCAGGAAGAATCAAAGCGATCAGAACCGGAGCGGTTACGCTTTGGCCCACATCGGCGTTAATCACAACGGTGTTCCCTTTTACGACCGGGCGGAATGACGCTGCCTGACTTTTTATCAAACGACGAAAGTATGCCCCGCCCGCACGTTCCATTGGCGTGTCTCCGCTGAACTGTTGCTCAATCTGAGGTATGGCCATTTGGATGCCTGCCTGCATCGACTGATCAATAATCGCTGCCGACTTATTCGCGCTGGCGGCGTCTGCGGCAACCATGGTGATCGATGTTTGCAAGCCACCGGAAAGGTTTAGCTGTGAATACAATCCATCAATCATGTCAGGAAGTGTTTTGAGCTGTTCGAAGGGTTCTGGTAGCGGCGGTGCTTCCTGAATGGCCGCTTGTGCAACGGCTCGAAGCGACTTCACATCGAACGCGGTTACCAGTTGTCCTTTGCCACGGTTCTGTGCCAGTAGTTGTGTGACGAAACATGGCCCCGCTGCGGTTAACGCTTGTTCGACGGCTCCGGATGTGCCAAACAGATACGTGCCATCGTCCATCTTGACGAAGTTGTTTTCCTTGTCCTTCTGATCGCTCAGAAACGTCGCGCCTTTCACTTTGTCTGTCCGCAACCCCTTCGACCAATCGTGAGTCGTTGCTGCGCCGGATCGAAGTCGGAAAGCGAATACGATTTCTGGTTCGCCGCCGATTGGCAACGTGAAGAACCCGGCGAAGGCTTCCGCATCCAGAGGATTGAACCCCAGTTCTTCGCGCCCTGCTGCTTCAATCACTTCGAAGGGCATGAGTTCAAGCCCCGGGTCTTTCAGCATCGCAGCGGGTTCGACGACGAAACCGCTGTACGTGTTTCGCGGAGCGTATGCCAGAATCGCATTGAACGGATCTGCCGACGCGATTCGCTTTTCGATTGCATCAAGTTGTTTCTGATCGCCCTTGGCTTTGTAAACGGAAGCCAGTTGCTGCATGGTTTGGATCAGTGATTTATGTGATGGCCCAAGGATAGATTCTTCGATTTTCGAAGCGGCCAGGTATTGTTGCTCGGCGTCGTCGAGTCGCTTTGTTTCCTGAAAGAGTCGGCCAAGATTGAACAGTGTTGTCGCAACCTGAAGATCTTTTCCTGTTGAACCTTCACGTGCGGCGATGCTGCGGCGATACGTTTTCTCAGCGACTTCGAATTTTCGCTGCATGAACTGAGTGCGACCGAGTTCGTTCAGGTGAATTGCGAGTTCCGGATGGTTCTCGCCAATGACCTCGGTCTCAACATTCACCAGCTCCTGCAAGGCCTTCTCTGCGTCGGCCGCCTGACCACTTTGAATCGCCTGCCGAATAGCTGGGTACCGGTTGATCGCAGTGCGATAGGCAGTCTGTTGGTCCGAGGAACTGCCCGCCAGCTTGGTTGCAGTGATTGCCTTCCAGTGCAGCCGCTTGGCCACGTTGCTGTCTTTTCCACCCAGTGATTCAGCGAACGACTCCAGTTGACTCCGCAGCTGCGAAGCCTGTTTGTAGTTTCCGTCTGCAGCAAGCTGGTCAGACAGGAACTCGCCGTCGCTGAGATACACGTTTTGCAACTGCTGAACATCACTCGCACCGCGCTTTGTGTCGATGGCGATCTTCAAAGCTTTGCGGTGGATATTGACGATCGTGAACAGAACGCTGAGTTCTTCATCACGTGGTCCTGATTGACGCAATTTTTGGAACCGACCCAACAAGCCCGTCTTCGCCTGAATGAGCTGGTCGAAATCGTCGGGCAGCTCAATGACATTCTTGACGCCCGCGTCCTGCGCAATCGCTGAGGGTGATACACAGGTTGCGAAAACCGATAACAGAAGTATCGCCGGAAACAGCCGTGTTCTTGTTCGGAGAAATGGGCCAACGGTTTTTGGAATCATTCGCATCTCGGGCTCCCGCCTCGCTTATGTCCACGCAGTGTGTACAAAGAGTACCAACGCAGCGGCAAACATGACAAACCTCAACGCGACTCGAAATCCCGATATGGATCTGCTGTTCAAGCAAGAAGTCGTTAGTGACGCCGCGTTGGTAGTGCCGGGGCGAGGGGCTCTGTCTGTTTGCCGATCAGTAACAATGCGGCAAGCACGCTGGGGACGATGTCGGAGGCTTTCGGGATTTGTTCCTGAAGTTTTGCGTCTTTGTTTTCCAGTGCTGATTGGAAGTCGTTTAACCAACGGCGCATTTCTGACAGGAATTCGTTCAGTTCTTCTGGCGTCAAATCGGTTCGCTGCAGCTCGGTTCGATCTGGAGTTCGAACACGGTTGAGTCGAGCCAGCGTTGTTCCCTGAGTTCGATACAGCAGCCCGTCGCGATAGGCGCGACGCAGTTGGCCGGTGCTGTTGAACTGATAGACCGGGTTCTGATCAAAGAAGATTGAGAAGAAATCGTTCGATCGAAACCCAGCGACAATTGGGCCGGGAAGTCCTTCGACTGTCCAGCTGGCACGCCGACGCATGGCCGTCGCTTCCCGCATGATGTCTTCGCGGTCAGATTCGTGACGGCGATCGTCTGGGTTCTGAATGGGCTGATTCATGTGTCGGTTTTGCAGATTGTGGCGAACACGCGTTCTCTGCTCAGTGGAAAGCCGCGCGATCCAGCCATGGCAAACTGTGCCTTCGGGCGTGGTTCGGGGTACAGTTTAGCGGCTTGCCTGCGTTTAATACTGTGTGACTGACTGCTTCGAAAAGACTTATGACTTCTCCATCCGATTCACAACTCACCCGAGTTTTGAAAGCCGACGAAGATCGTCTGGCGGATGTGAAGATCAAGCACGCCCGAGTCGCGGAGTTGATTGAGCGACTTGAGATCGATGCGATCTTGCTGCAAAAGCCGGCCAACATTTCGTGGTTCACGGCTGGCGGCGATGTTGGACGTGCTTCATGTGAGATGGCGGCTGCCGTCTTCATTACCAAAGACGCTCGTGTCATCGTGACGAACAACGTGGACGCTCCGCAGTTATTCGAACGCGAACTGTTTGGGCTCGGCTTTCAATTGAAACAACGTGCCTGGCATGAATCGCATCCGACTCTGATTGCAGATTTGTGTCGCGGCCGAAAGGTCGTCAGCGACAGCGGTCATCGTGGAACGAAGAACGGCGAGAATCCAATTCGTCAGTTGCGACTTCAACTGACTGAATTGGAATGCGATCGCATGCGGCGACTCAGCAAAGTGGCTGTCTACGCCGTCGAAGCCACCGCCCGGCGAATGTATCGTGGTCAGACTGAAGCAGAGCTCGCCGGCGAAGTTGCTCACCGACTTATGAAGCGAACGGTCACGCCAGAACTGGTTCGTGTTTGTGCGGACGGGCGCAGTGATCGGTATCGGCATTGGACCTACAGTAGCGACCCGATTGAACAGTACGCCCACGTATCGTGTATCGCTCGGCGTTGGGGTTTGTCTGTTGCGGTAACACGAACCGTCAGTCTGGAACCGGTTCCACGCGAGTTGGAAGTTGCGCATCGGAAAGCCATGCTGATGCATGCGACGGGAATGTTCTTCTCACGGAACGGACAATCACTCAGCGACGTCTGGCCCAAGGTGCATCGCATCTACGAGAAGTTCGGGTTGGCGCACGAGTGGCAGGTTGCGGACCAGGCAGATGTGATTGGCTACGACCCGCATGAGGTTCGACTCACGCCAGATTCCGATTTTCAACTCCAAGCTCCGATGGCGATGCATTGGCATCCGTCGGTAGGTCCAGCGATGCTGGGCGACACAATTCTGGTTCAAGAGAACGAAGTCGAATTCGTCACTCTGTCGCGCGTTTGGCCGCGGTTGACAGTCGAGGTGAAGGGACACTCGGTTCAATGTCCCGATATTTATGTCGTTCCCGACAGCACAGCAGACGGCGACGATGTTCAGGTTGAAGTCGATATCACTGAGGCTGGTGACAGCCAGCTGATGTTGTTTGGTTCTTCTGACACAGACCTGCATATGGATTCTGTGTGGGAAATGGAAATTGACCGGTCGCTCCTTGATGACGAACCCAGCGAAGACACTGTTTCGTCGCTGGACACATCGCCTCGTTAGCCACTCTGATCGATGCGACTACAATTTGCCGTGGTTCAGTTTTCTGTGCTCACCGTGACCCACATCACCTTTTTGTCAGTGCATTTCTGCGGCTCAGGACCACCAATTCAGGTTGGCGCTTGTTGGGAGCACTCTGCACAACAGATAATGGAATTGGTCACGAATTAGTCCGAATGCACTTCTCTTGGCGGATCGAACGGAACCGTCGGAGATGCAGCGGGTTATTTCGCGAAGCAACCCGGTCGCTGCGAGAACAATCGCACGCTGATTGCTGAAAGGGACGGAATGGCGAGACGTAACCGACGCACAACCTCCGAATGCGCTCGGATTGCGATCTTACTGAACCTCTGTTTGCTGCTACTGCCAATCACGACCACAGCACAGGAGCGCGTGAACCTTGAAGGTCTGCGCGAGATGCTGAACACCGGGAAGTACGACGAGTGCATCAATGCAGCGTCTGCCCAAATCGGAAAGGTCTACGGCGAAGGTTATTACACCGCAAAGGTGAAAGCAGAACTTGCCCGCGGCAAGTATGCCGATGCCACCAAGACCGTTGAAGCCGGCATCAATAAGTATAGCTGGAGCATCGCGCTGAGGTGGCAGGGCTACGAAGCTTATCTGCATGCCGACAACACAGCTCGCGCAGCGGACATGATCAAGGAGATTGATCAGCTGTTCGAACGGCAATCGTGGCGTTTTACAGATGCCGAAGATCTTGTTGTGCTCGGAAACGTCGCTCTGCTTGTCGGAGCCGATCCGCGGATCGTGCTGGAGAATTTCTTCGATAGAGCGAAGAAGAACGGGCCCAACGAACCTGATGGTTACATCGCCGCCGGCGAGATGGCTTTGGACAAGAACGACAAACGTCTGGCTGCCGATCTGTTTAATGCCGCCGCCAAGAAGTTTCCAACCAACGTCGAAGTTCTGTTTGGACTCGCGCGATCTCTGACGGATAGCAATGCGGCTCGCAGTGGCGAGTTGTTTGATCAGATTCTTAAACAGAACCCCAAGCATGTTCCAACGATTTTGTTGCAGACAGATCGACTGATTAGTTCTGAACAATTCGAATCTGCTGAGAAGAACATCGGCATTGCCCTGAACGTCAACGGCAAGTCGCCCAAAGCATGGGCGCTGCGTGCGGTGATCTCGCATTTAAAGAGTAACTACAAACGCGAAGCCAGTTGTCGCGAGAAAGCCCTGGCCACTTGGAAGAACAACCCCGCTGTTGATCATTGGATCGGCGCTAAGCTGTCGCGAGCCTACCGGTTCAAAGAAGGCTCGGCGTATCAGCGGCGATCATTGGAGCTGGATCCAAATTACGTTCCTGCCAAGACGCAACTGAGCCAGGACTTACTGCGGCTTGGCCTGGATGAAGAAGGTTGGAAGCTGGCCGAAGCGGCGCACGAAGCTGATGGCTACGACACGACAACGTTTAATTTGTTGAACCTTCGCGATCACATGGCGAAGTTTCGAACCATTGAAAACGATCACTTCATTGTTCGCATGTCCGAACAGGAAGCCGGCATCTACGGCGCCCGCGTCATCGCGCTTCTCGAACGGGCTCGAGCGAAACTGACAGAAAAATACGGAATCGAACTTCGTGACAAAACCACCGTCGAGATCTTCCCGGAAGAAAACGACTTCGCGGTTCGAACCTTCGGGATGCCGGCTGTATCAGGCTTTCTGGGTGTTTGTTTTGGCAACCTGATTACCGCCAACAGTCCGGCGTCGCAGCTTGATAGCCCCAACAATTGGGAAGCCGTGTTGTGGCACGAGTTTTGTCACGTCATCACGCTATCGAAAACACGCAACAAGATGCCGCGATGGCTAAGTGAGGGGATTTCTGTCTACGAAGAGATGCAAGAGAATCCCATCTGGGGCATGGAAATGTTGCCCCAGTATCGTGAGTGGATTCTTGAAGGGGAGATGCAAAAAGTTGGCAGTCTGTCCAAGGCGTTCATTAACGCTCCATCGCCTCTACATGTTCAGTTCGCCTACTTTCAGTCGTATTTGGTTGTCGACTACATCGCTGAAACTCATGGGGTCGAGGTGATCCGGGAGATCTTGGATGACCTCGGTAATGGCGTGCTGATCAATGAAGCCTTGAACCGCCGAACCAACAGCCTCGCAGAGTTGGAAGAGGGCTTCGTAAAATTCGCTCAGAAGAAAGCGAACGACCTCGCGCCAGAAGTCGACTGGACTGCCCCCGAAACGGAGATCCTGCGAGATCCTGCTCAGCTGGCAAGTTTCGTCGAGGATAATCCCAACAACTACATTGGTTTGAAAAGCGGCGTGGCAATGTTGGTTCGAGCCAAACGTTGGGACGAAGCCGAAGAGACACTGAAGCACTTGGTTGAGATTTATCCGCAGGACGTCAGTCGGTCGAACGCTCGGGAGACGCTGGCAGTGATTTATCGGGAACGTGGTGACACGGCTGCTGAGCAACAAGTGCTGGAAGAGTATGTTGCAATCGCAGCGGACGCGGCAGACAGCTATGCCCGCCTGATTGAGTTGTATTCCGAACAAGAAAACAACGCTGGCGTATTGGCAATGACTGATAAGTTGTTCGCTGTAAATCCGCTGATGAAAAGTCCCTGGAAGTTGCGAGCTTCAGCAGCGGAAGAGCTTGGTCAGCCAGAAAAAGCGATCGAAGCGTATCGTTCATTGATTTCCCTCGGTCCCGAAGACCCCGCTTTGGTTCACTATCGTCTGGCGAAATTGCTGCATGCGAAGGGTGACGCCAACGCGAAGCGGCACGTCTTGATGGCCCTCGAAGAAGCACCACGCTACCGCGACGCTCACCGACTACTTCTGCAGGTTATCGAAGGACGGACAGAAGATGATTCGACGAGTACTGAGCTAGCACCGGATGATGAAGAAGCGAAGCTGGATCCAGAAAAGCTGGAGCAATCTCCGAGGACACGTAAATGAACAAGCTTCGATTAAGTATCGCTCTGCTTTTGACTGCCGCATTCGCGTTTTCTGTTCAGGGACACCCGAGCCCACAACAGTGGCGGAGAGGCTGGGGTCGTCGACAACCAGAGATCTATCGTCCAGGGGGTGACCGTCGTGGTGTTCCGAACTGGAAAAACGATCTCGAATACAAACAAGATGTCTTCACCTTCTGCCGAGCGAGATTCGACACCTATCGTGGTTGGGGATGGCGTACAGATTATCCCGACAGTGATCTGAATTTCTCATTCCGACTTCAACAGCTCACGTCATTGAAAGTCGATCCGGACGGCAAGGTTGTTGATCTCACAGACCCGGCTTTGTTCGACTATCCCTTCATCTACATGTGCGAACCGGGCGACATCATCCTCAGTGATCAGGAAGAGAAGGCTCTTCGGTCCTACCTGCTGAATGGTGGGTTCCTGATGTGTGATGACTTCTGGGGACAGCCTCAGTGGGAATCCGTTGAGGCCGCGTTTAAGCGGGTCTTCCCCAATCGCACGCCCATTGAGCTGCCCATTAGCCACCCCATCTTTCGCACCGTTTTCGATCTCAAAGAAAAGCCACAGGTTCCGAATCACCAAACCGGTGAATACGGACGTGGGCAAGGGCCGGGCGGAACTCATATTAGTTGGGAGAACCGCGAACCCGGTTCTCGCGAGGTGCACTACAAGCGGCTGTGTGCCGACAACGGGCGCTTGATGGCCATCTTTTGCCACATCACAGACCTTGGCGATGGCTGGGAACCCGAAGGTGAAGACGAATTCTATTTCCATGAGTATTCAGAAAAGAAAGC
>JBGCDN010000578.1:0-2662 GCA_045105495.1 Planctomycetaceae bacterium | reverse complement strand
GGCGAGAATGCACCAAGACTGTTGTCCGCTTCCGAGAAGGGGCTGCCAATCGGATCGATCTCGTCCGTAGTGTCGGGGTCCCAGTTTGGATCGCCGTTCAGTTGCAGCACATCCTTGGGAATGAATAAGTAGTTGAAGTTCAGGAAGTTCGCTGGGGTGGTTCCTGGATTTGTTCCATCCAACCCGTGATTGACCACAAGCGTCAGGCTCTCTTGCGAGTCAGCCACTGCACTGGAAACAAGGTCCAATAAACTGGTGGAAGAAAAGTCTACGGCCGTACCAACAGGTAGCCAGTTTTGCGTACCAATCGGGGGCAAAGTGAAAGAGCCTAGCTTTGACAGATCGTCGTTGAAGTCCTTGGTTCCAATTTCGCCGTCTGGTGTAATTCCAGGCGCGTTGTAGTAGGTGATGTTGTTCTCTTCCCAGTCTGCCAGGTCGTGATTGACAAGTCCGTAAACATCAAACGACATGTCGATCGCCGGAATCGCAGGATCGGGTTGGTGCGAAATGCGGCCCGTCCCCAGATTGTTGTTGCGAAGATGTAGGCGAAGACTTGCCGAATTGTTAGTGGCAAGATCGGTAGCCGTTAGTCCGCTGATGTCGAACTTAAGATAGATCGAGCTATTTCGATCGTTGCCGACGTCTAAACCCGTGTCGCTCAGTCGAGTCGCGATCTCGCTGTTGTCGCCGCGGTTCTGGCCTGTGGGAAAGTTCGGATCTGCTGGGTCGCCCAGTTGAGACTCTCGTACTTCAACATCGGCACCGCCGTCGTTCGTAGTGATCGTAATTTGGCCGTTGGCTGTGTCAAAGCAGAAAGCGAAGGCGGCGAAGAACGCCACGCAAAAAACTGAAAGTCTCATTATCTATATCCTGAAGGAAGTCGCCTGAATCGAAGTAAAACACAAGTCAGTCAGCTTTCGATAAGCTGAACCAATCTCAGTTGTTGCTTAGACCCAGTAGCGGCGCCTTAAACTTCATGTGCAGATAACAAAAATTTTCGCCTTGGACGAACGTTGCCAGATGTCTGCTTGTTGGCTTAAACCACCCAGGACGAAACAGCTCGCGGCACAACCAATCCCCAGTTTGTACAGGATTGCGCCTATTGCCAAGCTTGTTCATTAGACTCAAGAAATCCGCGGGTTCTGTCTCGATACCGATATTTTGTAAGCGTATTCTTAGCGGTGAAGTGGTGCCTATACGTTCCCGCGCGGCTTTCAAGTGACGCCGGACTAGATGAAGCAATCGCAAGGAAATGAGGCCAGCGCTCGCTCGCTTGAGTATGTGATTGATCGCCAGAACATGCGCGCGGCAGCAGCAGCTCACCGCACGCCAGACCGAGCCAAGTAACCGAGCCAAGAAACCGAGGCTAAGGCAAGCTAACGTCGTTCGGCTGATTACTTCAACAAACCGTTAATCGTGCTTGGTGGTTGCCGATTCGATGGTCGCAGCCAACACGATGGGAGCCGTCTGATCGGGTCCCTTCTCGAATTCGATCCGCATGACGGGGATCGATTTTGTTGGATAGATAGCCATGTATCGAGCCTGATGCCGTCCAACCATGAATGCAAACTCGGACTCAGGAACGTCGACGCGACGAATGTAGTCCGCAAAATGAATTCCGTTTTTCAACTCGGTTACTTCTTCTGATCCATCTTCGTAATGAACTTTGACAATCATCGAAGTGGAAGTACGGCGCGTGTAAGGATGTCCCCAACCACTCACGCCGGAAAGTAAGTGAATTGCGCGGGCCGGCACGCCCACTTTGACGCTCGTTCGTTTGGGCATCGTTTTGGAAACGCTGCCCTGTGGTCCGTGAAGCAAGATCACGTTCTTGATGCTTCCGTCCTTTGGATCGGCGATGTTGAAGGGCACGCCTTTGAACGTCTGCGTTGACCAATCAGGCAATACGTAGCGACCGTCGCCACCGCCGAACATTCCTTTGTCGCTGGCAATCGTCGCAGCCTCAGCGAAGTCGAGCGGCTTGAACGAACCACGTTGCGTCAGAAATTCGAGCAGGTCGGTTAGTTCTGTGCGATTCAGTTCCTTTTCGATTCCTTCCGGCATCAACGACTTTTGCGTTCCTTTGAACACTTCGATGTCGTCTCTCAGAACGGTCGTCTTCTTTCCCTCCGCGTCGAAAAACTCGAGTGCCGTGCGTGATTCGGACGCGAGCATGCCGTTGATTACGAGCCCGTCGACCGTGACCGCAGTGTAGAGCCTGAAGTTGCTTTCAACGCTACGGTTGGGATCGAGGATATGAGTCAGCAGTTCTTCCTTAGGGTGAACGGCCATGCCGGTCAGATCGGGTCCGACGTTTGCTCCTTCACCTGAATGCTTGTGGCACTTGGCGCACACCTTACGGAACGCAACTTGTCCGGCCAGCGGATTGCCTTGGACTTTGGTGATCGCGACGTAGTCTTCCAGAACTTTCAGGCGGTCGGCGTTGGGCAGTGCGCCTCCACGCTCAAGCAGTTTCTCCGCACGGCGGCGAACTTGCCGATCTGGATGGCGAGTTAGGTTTTGGCGTTGGTCCAGTGAGAGCTCGGCGAGTTGCACTTCACCCGAATCAATGGAATCGAGCAGGATCGGAATTGCGGCTCGGCGGCGTAGTAAGGCTTGAATGCCTTGCGATCTTACACGTGGCGTCGCCGAGGCGAGGCGG
>JBGCDN010000577.1:0-2654 GCA_045105495.1 Planctomycetaceae bacterium | reverse complement strand
GGTGCTCAAAATCCGAAGCTTGCAGCAGCTCACGCGGCTCATGCTCAGAAGGTGGGAGCCGCAGGTCTGATGGTCATCCCACGTGTTCTCTCACGAGGAACTTCATCGGCCGCTCAGCGCGATCACTTCGCCGGTATCCTTGGAGCGGCTCCTGATATTCCGGCTGTGATTTACAACAGCCCGTACTATGGGTTCCAAACGAGAGCCGACCTGTTCTTCGATCTCCGAAGCGAGTTCTCAAACCTTGTCGGCTTTAAAGAATTCGGCGGCGCCGACGCGCTAAGCTATGCCGCAGAACACATCACATCAGGCTGCGACGAACTCGCGCTCATGATTGGCGTGGATACTCAAGTCGTCCATGGCTTCCTGAACTGTGGAGCTGTCGGAGCCATCACCGGCATCGGCAACGCACTGCCGAAAGAGGTTCTTCGTTTGGTCGAACTCTCTGAGAAGGCTGCCGCTGGCTGCCATGAATCGGAACGGTTCGCTCGTGAACTCGAAGCGGCATTGATTGTGCTTTCCACCTACGACGAAGGCCCGGACCTGGTGCTGTACTACAAGCACCTGATGGTCCTTCGCGGCGACGAAGAATACACACTGCACTTCAACGAATCCGACAAGCTCAGCGCGAGCCAGCAAGGATTTGTGGAAGCTCAGCTGAAGAAGTTCGACGCATGGTGGTCCGCATGGCCAGGTGCGAAGTAGCTCATCAGGCCGGCTGACAGCCTGCGTGTCATGCCCGGCCGTTCGTGCGAAGGAAACCGGCATTCGTGGGAAGACCCAACATGCGACATACCATATTTTTCTTGGCCATAGCCTTTCTCACGGGACCGGCGGTCGCGCAGTCGCTGCGTTTGAATTGGGCGAAAGACAACAGTCGTCTCTGGTTCCGTGATCGTTCCGGCGGCACGGCCGACTTCTTCGTTGTTGATGTAGAGACTCGACAAAAAGTACCAGCGTTCGATCCCGAGCGACTGGCCGCAGCGATCTCTGTAGAGACATCCCAAAAGCTCACGCCGGAGACATTGCAGGTAAATCAACTCGGATTCACAGAGGATCCCGATGAGATTGTCGTCAATGCCGCTGGGCGCGAATGGGTGCTTAATTTGAGGTCGTATGAACTTGCGAAACCCACGAGCGCAGAGGCTGCGACGTCCCGCTTTTTCCTGCCCCCTCGCGATAGTGGACCCAGTAACAAATCGACGAACATCGAGATCAAGAATCAACTCGACAAACCAATCCAGATCGTCTGGATTGATCCTCGTGGCGGCCACCGCTCGTATGGCAAAATCGCGCCGGGGCAGGTTCAAAAACAACACACTTACGTCGGACACGTGTGGATGTTCGAAAGTCATCTCGGCCATCGGCTAGGCTGCTTCTCAGCCAGGGTCGATGATCGAATATCGATCAACAGCGACACCATCAAGTCCGTCCGGCGACATACGTCTCGGCCGACGCGTCGGCGACGTGTCACTCCGGGTCAATATCATCGCGGACTTCGTTCGCCTAATCGAGAGTACACAGGTTTCGTTCGCGACCAAAACCTGTGGCTTCGAAGTGACGACGGCGAAAAACAACTTTCGCAAACCGGGTCAAAGGAGAATCCATTCTCACGAACCGGTAAGCCAGCGGTCCTTCAATGGTCACCTGACTCAAAGTTCGTCGTCGCATTTCAAACAAAATCTGGCACAGATCGCTCCGTCCACCTAGTCGAATCGACACCGAGCGATCAGCTGCAGCCTAAGCTGCAAAGCTATTCCTATCGCAAGCCCGGCGATGACCTCGATCAGCAGACTCTTCGACTGTATTCACTTGAGAAGGCGAAAGAGGTAGCAGTTTCGAACGAACTGTTTAGCAACCCATGGTCGCTGAGATTCGATGGCTGGTCGCCGTCTGGTGACAGCTTCTATCTTAGATACAACCAACGCGGCCATCAGGTCGTTCGATTCCTGGAAGTCACCACCGATGGAGACGTCCGTCCCATCATCGAAGAGAAAAGCCCGACGTTTATTCATTACTCAGGTCGTGGTAAGTCCGTCTTCGAATCGCTTGGCGCAGACGAACTACTCTGGGCCAGCGAACGATCGGGGTGGAACCATCTCTATCGCTACTCGCTCAAGACACGCGAGTTGTTGAATCCTGTCACATCAGGTGATTGGAATGTGAAGCGAATTACCCGCGTCGACCGTAAGGCAAACCGAGTTTGGTTTTACGCAGTCGGCGTATATGAAAATCAGGATCCTTACCACGAACATTTCTGTCGAGTGAACTTCGATGGCTCAGGCTTCAAGGTTCTGACCGAAGGAGATGGAACGCATAGCATTCAGTTCGAACAAAACGACCAGTACTTCATCGACACCTACTCGCGGGTTGATCTGGCTCCGGTTGCTGAACTGAGAGACTCTGAGTCCGGCGAACGAATTGCAGAACTTAGCCGTGCCGATACGAAAGCGAGGTTCGGCAAACGCCGTCTCACAGAACGGTTCGTCGCCAAAGGTCGTGACGGCAAGACAGACATTTGGGGCATCATCCACTGGCCGCGCGACTTTGATCCTGACAAGAAGTATCCGGTTGTGGAGAACATCTACGCCGGGCCTCACGATCATCATGTCCCCAAGTCATTTCGCGAACGATACGGGCACCAACATCGAATT
>JBGCDN010000576.1:0-3199 GCA_045105495.1 Planctomycetaceae bacterium | reverse complement strand
TCGTTGAAAATCGTGGCGAAGACGCAGATCGTCCGCGTAAGCACTCGCCCTGGCATTGTCGCCCGCGATTGCCCTCACCGCGTTCACGATGGCCAACTGAATCTGTGGACCCAAGTACTGATCACCGAGAAAGTTTTCTCTGGCCCGCTTTCGATTCGCGGAAACGAGCGGCTGAATCCCTAGTCGCAACCCGGCGACTTGCTCTTCGCTAAGCCCAGCCTCGCCCTTCAATTTCTTTAATTCACGTTCAACAGCCTGCGGCAGTTCTGCTACGTCGAGAACCGCTTCGGCGTTGTCATCAACCTCATCAGCCGCCACAGCAGGTTTCTTCTCATCCTGTGACAAAGCCACTGTTGAAGAGAAAATAGATCCGGCAAGCACGACCACAATGCGAACAGACATTTCCGGCTCCCAACAGATGCGTTTATTTCACTCAGCCTACCGACTAGCCAAGCCGGATTCGACACACTGTAGATCGCCCGACGTCGATAGATCTGTGTGAAATTCTGCAAAAACGTGGATGCATTCAACAAGATGCCGGTTCGCCGCCTGCCTGGGCACATCACAGAACGTCATGCCCGGAGCCTGCTCACCGCCCGGCACCAATATAGGGAACGCCGGCAGCCGCGAACCGTTCAATAACGGCAGGCAACGCAGCTTTCGAGAGAGTGCTGCTTGCTGGGATCTTGACGACAGTGCCGTCCTTCTTTTCACAGACAAGGAAGTCGCTGGTACTCTTGCGGCCTCGACGACCACGCTTCGTTTCGGTCACGAATCTGACCTGACTCAGAGTATCGTATCGCACTTGATGTGAAGACGTTTTGCCCCACAGTCCAGTTCGCAGGCTGAACTGATCCTCATCGACCGTCGCTTTATCGCAGTACAAAGACGGAGCGATTGCTATGCAGGCAATGAGCCCAGCCAGGATCATGCAAACGCTGAGCTTGCGAATCTTCTTTCGAACCTTCCACCCAACCGGTACTGCAAACAGGCCACCAAGAAAGACGGTAGCAGGCACCCAAAGTTCGTAGGTAAAAACACGGCTCGTCAGCTCCGTATCTTCTTTGACGCAGCCGCTCACACAGCATGCGAAGACGGCCAACGCGATTCTATTCCACTTCATGAAAGGCTCCTTCTGAAAGGAACCTAGCTTGCTACTGGTTTCGTGATTGAGGCAAAGACGTCCGCTTTCGAACGACAATGAGTGCGAAATCGGAGTGTGCGGATTGTCCTGAACGATCCCGACTTTTTTGTTCATTTACGACTCGCCAGAATCCTTCTTCACGAATCGAGCTAACAGTGCGGGAAGGAAAACCAGGTCGCCAAACAATGCTGAGGCAATTGTGATGGCACCCATCGTCGCGAAGATTCGATGGTCTCTCGATTCGCTCATGATGACCGTGGAGAACCCTGCAACCAGTACCGTTGTCGTCATGATGAGTGCTGTGCCCACACCGGTAAACGCTTTGCGAATAGCAGTATGCTCATCCGGCGTGACCTCGCGTTCTTCTCGATATCGCGTCAGGAAGTGAACCGTGTCGTCCACGGCAACACCAAGGCACACCGTGAAGTTGCAGACCATCACGATTTCCAAATTGAACCCAGCCAGCGCGAGGTAGGCGCCGGTTACGGCGAGCGGGAAGATGTTTGGAATGATGGAAATCAAGGCTAGGCGAATCGATCGATATACCAACGCCAACACAAAAAAGATGATGACCGACGCCGTACCAAGACTGAGGGCGAGGTCCACCACAATCTGATAGAGCTCACGCCATCTTGCGACAGCATCACCGGAGAGTTCCAGGTTGAAGTCCGGATGCTCTTTCACAATGCTGGCCAGTTTTGCCTCGACCCGTTTGAACACCGGATCGTACGCCGCGATCCCAATGTCTCTCGCCCGAAACGAAATCGACGCACTCCGGTATTCGGGAGTGTAGAAGGCTCGCTTAAGCGGCGGCGGAAGAAGTTCAATCATCGACATGCGTTCGGCCAGCGGACCACTACCTGGCTGCGCGTCGATGAGGTTGCGGATGGAAAGCGGATGTCCGATCAGTTCTTCCGTCTTGAGGAAGTCGTCGACCTCAGTGAGAACCTTCAGAATTTCCGGCGAATCACTGGCGACAGCCTTCGACCACGTCACATCGACTCGAGCGAACTCAAGGCCTCCGAACGCACCGTCCATATGCTTCAGCGCGACAGTGGCTTCGGCGTCGGGTGGAAAATCGTTCGAACGCCGGTGATCGGGTTGCAGTGTGAGCGAGGTTCCAATCAAAACAACGGTCGTGACGACAGCAACCACACTCATCAAGCTGGGGCGTTTCAGGACGGCGTCGATAATCACGCTAATTCGTCCGAGGTTCCGATCAATCAAACTGTTCGCCTGCCCCTTGTGCAGATTGCGTCCTAACCATGTTGATGACGCAAGCGGAATGACAGTGATGACAGAAATGAAACACAGTAGGACGCCAACAACACAGCATTCGCCAAACTGCTGCACCCACGTCGACTTTGCCAAAGTTAGTGAAGCGAAGCCGATCGCTGTAGTCAGCGAGGTGAGAAAACACGCCAGTCCGACGAGTCGTAGCCCTTTGCGTGCCGCATCGCTTTCGTTCAATCCTTCCGAACGCAGTTTCCGGATCTGAACCATCAAGTGCACACCGTCTGTCAGACCAACCAAGCTGACCAGAATCGGCAGAATGACATCAATCAATGGGTTCCGCGTGTATTCAAAGTAGCGAATCATGCCCACGGTCCAGAACACACCGAGCCCCGGAGCAAGCGCCACAATCATCACCGCCCGGAGTCCGCGGAAGAGGAGGACCGACATCAGCAGAATCATGCCGTAGCCAATGACCTGATACTTCAGCTGATTGGCTTCGTGCTGCGAGATGGCAGCGATAGCAGTCGGAATCATGCCGGTAATCTGAAACTCAACGTCAAAGTCACCCTTCGCCGCGTTCGCCGTTTCTTTCAGCAAGCCTGTCGCTTCGTAATCAGAGAGGACGTGGTGCCGGTTCAGCGACACCATCATCAACATTGTCTTCGTATCCTGCCTTAACAGCTGCCCCTTCACCAAAGGGTGGGCCAGCGCCTTTTCCTTCGCCACGTCGAATCTCTGTTGCGAAGCTTTCGAACGAGGAAATATCGGTTCAGGCAACCCAAAGATGTTGAGAATGGGAACACGGTCCATCCACAAAAC
>JBGCDN010000575.1:0-3489 GCA_045105495.1 Planctomycetaceae bacterium | reverse complement strand
AGCGCTCAGCGGCATTCACAAGTCGGTAATGAGCCGAACGCCGGGCACCATGCAATTCAAGGATCGGCTTGCCAAGCACATCCGCGCGACGGAGGAATGGTTGAGCAAAGCGAAGGCGGGCATCGGTACGAATTCGGCCATCCCTGCAAGTCCGACGTATCCACCAGAGCTGGCTCCCTTCAAGAGCCACCAAGACCCAACAATGCTTTACAACGGCATGATTCACGCAATGGTCGGCCTGCCGATTCGCGGAGCAATTTGGTACCAGGGCGAGTCGAATCACAACGACGGTATGCTGTACTTCGAAAAGAAGAAGGCGCTGATCAACGGCTGGCGTGAACTGTGGGGGCAAGGCGACTTTCCGTTTTACTACGTCCAGATCGCGCCGTTTCAGTATGGAAACGAAGACCCAACCATTCTTGCGAAGTTCTGGGAAGCCCAGGCGAAGGTTCAAGAGCTGCCGAACACGGGCATGGTTGTGATTAACGACATCGCGACGCTTCGCGATATCCACCCGCCGAACAAACAGGACGTTGGTTTGCGATTGGCAAATCTGGCATTGAAGAACGACTACGGTCGAGAAAACGTTGTCGCGTTCAGTCCTGAAATCGCAGCCGTTCAACCGGCCGACGGCAAGCTGACTCTCACCTTCAAGAACACGGGCGGTGGGCTCAAAACACGAGACGACAAAGCTCCGACTTTGTTCGAGATTATCGGTTCGAACTCAAACGGCTTCCAACCGGCAACCGCGGTGATCGATGGTGACAGCTTAACGCTGTCTTCAGACAAGGTACGACAACCGACTGCGTTCCGGTTCGCATGGAACAAGTTGGCAGAACCAAACCTGACTGGAGGAACCGGCTTACCTGTTGGTGCGTGTCGAGGAGGTGAAGTTCCTGAGTTCCTGAATACGCTTCCGAATGCCTCTGAATTGAAACTCGTCTACGATCTCGACCTCAGCAAGTTGGGTCAGAAGATCACGTACAACGTTGACAACAGCGATTCAATTACTGGCTTCGAACGTGTTGGCTACCTTGTCGAGTTGGAAGGAGCGAGCGGCCCGCAGCAGGTTTTCGTTTCGATGAAAGCGTTCACCACGGATGCGAAATTGCTTGGCATTCCAACCGTTGATTCCAAAGCCCGGTTTCAGCAAAAAGTTGAAGCCATGAATGTGTTTTCGACCGTCAGCAGCATTCGTACCGGGACTAACATACGAACCGGCAACATTGAGTTCTGGCCAAACAATTATGGACCGGGCAACATCAAACGCATCCCCAGCGCAGCCAACATCTATGACTTTGGCGACCAGATGTCGGACGCCCCGGTCAACGGTTACGGCTGTATGCAGGTTCATAATCATGGAGCCAGGCAAACGATCTTCGCCATCAACCATTGGAACCAAGGCGCCAACGCCGATATCGGAATTGGAAACAGCACTGGTGACCATCGAGATTGGACGTTTACCGGTAGTGCCAGGAACTATTCCGCAAAGAGGCTCCGAGTATTCGTGCGGTAGCACGCGACCGGCAATTTTTCACTGCAGTCGGCCTAACCCACACGCTACGCTTGAAGCACGTACCCATCATAGACGGAAACAAGATGCACTTCACGAAACTGCTTGCGGCTGTACTGCTCACCAGCACTCTGGCTTTCGCACAAGACCGAATTGCGATTAGCGACCCAGCCAAGGTCGACGAGGACTTCGCATTCCAAGGCGAGTACTCCGGACTAACTCTGCGTGACGACAATGTCCTGCAAACCATCGGCCTACAAGTCATCGCGAGGGGTAGCGGCCAGTTCGATGCCGTCGCACACATGGGTGGATTGCCGGGTCAGGGAGCAGGCTTAACCAAAGTCGATCTCAAAGGTGAACGAAACGATAGTTCTCTCCAATTGACCAGCGACAACTTGTCAGTGCAAATCGCTGATCGGCAAGCCACGGTTTTTTCAGCAGCAGGAAATAAGCTCGGTAGCTTCTTTCAGGTTCAGCGAACCAGTCCGACTCTCGGGAAGACTCCGCCACCCGGAGCAATCGTACTGTTTAACGGAACCAACACAGAAGAATTCGTCAAAGGTAAGATGACAGAAGCTGGGTTGCTAAAAGAAGGAACCCAAATCAAACGCACCCCGCGCGACTTCACTTTGCATTTGGAGTTTCGACTGCCGTACATGCCAAATTCTAAGGGGCAGAAGCGAGGCAACAGTGGCGTCTACATCCAGAGTCGATACGAAGTCCAGATTCTCGACTCGTTTGGACTACCAGGCGTCAAGAACGAATGCGGAGCCCTCTACCGGTACAAGGCACCGGACGTCAACATGTGCCTGCCGCCTCTTTCGTGGCAAACTTACGACATTACGTTTTACTCGCCACGATTCGACGTAAATGGCAACAAGTATCAGAATGCTCGAATCACCGTGCTGCACAATGGCTACCCCGTTCACAACAATTTCAGTATCGAACGCAAAACGGGGGCCGGCAAGAAAGAGGGACCTGAGTTGCTTCTCACCAAGCTGCAAAACCACAGCGACCCGGTTCGGTTCCGCAACATTTGGATGGTCGAACATAACGTCTCGCAGCCATGCAACTGCCCACCAATGATTGGTGCTACGCTACCGCCAAACTCTGTCGCCATCGCCGAATGAGCCGCCCGAACCTTGGCGACTCCAAATTCGTATCGCGAGGGCTGCGGCATTTGAAAGGTGCCGACCCGGTGATGGCCTCCATCATCAGACAGGTCGGAGCGTTCAAATTGAAGCCATCGCGAGAACGGTTTGGCATGCTTGTCCGGTCGATTCTTTCGCAGCAAATCTCTGTCGCCGCCGCTCGAACGATTCGCAATCGCTTGTTGAACCAGATGCCCAACCGGCGGTTCACGGCCACTGCGGTTCTCGAATTCTCAATCGACGATCTGCGTGCCATTGGAATCTCGCGGCAAAAGGCCGGCTACCTGCTGTCGCTCGCAGAACATTCAACAAACGGTTCGTTGAACTTTCGTCGCATAGGTCAGTTGCATGACGAAGATGTGATTGCCGAACTGATTCAGGTAAAGGGCATCGGCCGCTGGACGGCCCAGATGTTTCTTATCTTTGGACTTGGTCGCCCCGATATATTCGCACCCGACGATTTGGGGCTTCGAGCTGCAATTCGGAATCAATACGATTTCCACGACATGCCTTCAAACACGCAGGCGAGTGAAGTTGCTGCAGTGTGGAGTCCCTACGCATCAATCGCATCGTGGTATTGCTGGCGAAGCTTGGAGATGCCGAAGTGAAAACGGTGAAAGACCTGAATGAGTTTGTTCCGCAGACAGGCCGATTGGACTGGATAGGAATGGCCGTGAAACGCATGGCTAATCTCACCAGTCACCAATCCGCTGTCTTCGAAGTTGGAACCGGTCTCGCCGGAGAACATCACTCCAAAAGCGGTCGGGGCAAACGGCAGGTCACAATGATTCAGGCTGAACACTTACCTGTCGTTGCGTCGCTACT
>JBGCDN010000574.1:0-3695 GCA_045105495.1 Planctomycetaceae bacterium | reverse complement strand
GCTCACGAAGACATCCTTGACGATGGCCCCGCTGAGTCCGCCAAGGATAAGCGGAGCCGATGTTGTGCTGCCGTCAGCGAATGGCCAAACACGAATCTCACCAGTCGAGCTGCCTGACATCAGGATCGACGAGTCCGGGCTGACCCGCAGAGTGTTCAGCGCCTGTCCTTTTCCGCTCTCCCTTTTCGTCGCCGCAACATCTGATGCCAGCAGGTCGTAGGAGTGCACCGTGTCTGCATCGCACACAATTAGCCATCTTGAGTCGTGGCTTAATGTCAGGTCTCCATACCGTTCAGGGAATGCTGCCAGCGTAATCGATTCACCGGCGTCGGCCTGACTCGAAGGCCAGAGTTTGACGCTCTTGTCCATGTGGGCCGCGGTCATAATCCAGCGGCCATCAGTCGTCGCCAAAACCTTCGACACGCGTCCTTCATGCCCAGACAGAGTCCGCACAGTTTTCGTTGGGTTGGCTGACGTCAGGTTCCACACTCTACCCGTGCCATCAGAACTCCCGCTGACCACTTGGCCCGTCGAGGTGAAGGTCACAGTGTGAACGCCGTCATCGTGTCCGGTCAGCACGTGCTCGCTGGTTGTCGTGGCGTCGTTGAGGTTCCAAATTCTCACCGTCTGATCAGCGCTGGCAGTGGCGAGGCGGTTGCTGTTCGGACTGAACGCAATCTCCCAGACGCTACTTTTGTGCTCTGTAAACACTCGAAGCGTGGTCATTGGTTTTGGGTGTGTGATGTCCCAAACATGTACTCTGCCTTGGTAGCTACTTGCTGCCATCCAGCGACCATTCGGGCTTACCCTAACGTCGGTTGTTCCGCCGTAGTGGCCTTTCAACCCGATCGATGTTGGCCGGGTTCCCATGGAATCAAGATCCCATTTTCGAATAATCCCATCGTTCCCACTCGTGACGACGAAACGACGATCATGTGTGAACACGAGGTCGGGTACGCCATCCTGATGCCCTTCCAGCTTGATCGGATATTCCTGCGGTTTGTTGGAACTGAGATCCCAAACCCGGGTTAGTGTCGCACCAGTCGCAAGCCGTTTACTATCGGAACTGAACGCGATTTCCTTGCCACGCAAGAGAAGCGGCTCGAGCGAATCTTTCAGGTTGGACACACG
Organism: Planctomycetaceae bacterium; assembly: GCA_045105495.1. Lineage (GTDB taxonomy): Bacteria > Planctomycetota > Planctomycetia > Planctomycetales > Planctomycetaceae > CAYNWT01. The sequence continues at coordinate 2,564 of JBGCDN010000574.1, read as the reverse complement.
CCAAAGCCGTGTTTGCCAGTCACGGTTTCCAGCCGCCAGCCACACGCCATCGGGACTGTACGCGATGCGATCGTATCCAAGATTCGCATGTCCGATCATATTGAGAATCTTGCCGGTTCCTTCAGAACACTCCCTGATCGCAACCCGGCCATCGGTTCCAGCCACAGCAAACTCCTGGCCGTTGGGATGGAACGCGATCGCCACCGCAGTTCCCCGCGCCTTGAGCAATCGTTGTGTTCCGGCGATGTCTTCAGCATTCAATTCGAACAACGCGATGAGCTCGGCTCCGCCTACAGCCAGCCATCGGCTGTCCGGACTAATGGCGAGACAATCTGAGGTCTCTGCCTCCAACTTGTGTTCCAGCAGGGGCTTTCCAAAACCGCCCGTCTGGAGTTCCCAGACTTTTACAATGCCGTCGGTGGAAGCAATGGCGATCAGGCGTTCGTTCGGACTGATTGCGACTTCCACGGGATCCGCCGAATGCTCGACGACTGCCGGTTCAGTGACATCGCGACTCAGGTCCCAAAGTCGCGTGGTGCGATCAAGTCCTGCAGTTGCCAGCCAGCGACCACTGGAACTGAGATGGCTATCCGTGATCCAGTCGTCGTGCCCCGCCAATATTTTGGTGGGCGCCTGATGGTTGCCTGACTGCTGGTCCCACATAAGGACACTGCCGTCCGCTCCCGCAGAAATTAGCCAGCGGTCGTCCGGAGTCACATGGATGGATTTGGCCATGTCCTTGTGTCCGAGAAACGGCATGCCCCCAATGTGCGAAGCGTAGATCGCTTCCTTCGCAATCGCAGGAACCGGTTCACCGCGTGATACGGTTACATCAGCAGCCGAAATCGCCAATAGCGCAGCGGTCAAAGGCCGAGCGCTGCGGACAGTTTGACTTTGAGCAGCTAATCGCATGGCCGTCGCTTCGCGGGCCGCTTGTTCGGCCTCACCTCGCGCGGCCTGAGCAGCTTTGGCGGCGTTCCCCTTTTCGACGGCGAGGTCTGCGTTGGCATCAGACAAAGCTGCTTGTTGCGCGGCGACAAGTGGTCCGCCAATCGCGAGCGTCAGAAGAATGAAGCTCAGCACCGATGTCAGCGTCGCTACCAGAGGATTGCGTTTCGCCCATCTCCAGCAGCGTTCAATTTTTGAAACCGGACGCGAATGAATGGGTTTCCCGGCAGCAATGCGTTCAAGTTCATCTGCGACTTCGGCTGCCGATTGAAATCGCCTGGCTGGATCTTTCTGCAGGCACTTAAGACAAACGGTTTCCAAATCTTTCGGTAAGTCGGCTCGCAGACTGCGGGGGCTTGGTGGTTCGTCACGAAGCACCTGATGAATCAGCATGCGGACGTCGCCGCGAAACGGTCGCTCGCCTGTAAGCATGTTGAACAGAATGACTCCGAACGAATAAACGTCCGACCGCCTGTCCGCATCGTGCGATTGTCCCAAAGCCTGTTCCGGCGACATGAAGGCCGGGGTTCCGAGAATCTGTCCCTCAACCGTCATTGTGATCTCACCGGATTCTCGTTTGGCCAACCCAAAATCCATCAGTAGTGGTTGGTTGTTGGAATCCAGCATCACGTTGCTGGGTTTCAGGTCTCGGTGAATGATTCCAGCTTCGTGAGCGTGATGCAGAGCCTCTGCCATTGTCTTGCCGATGGAAACCGTCTCGTCAAACGAGATCGAACCAGCCGAGAGGTAGCTCGAAAGCGGGATTCCATCTACAAAATCGCTGACGATGTAACCGGTGTCGTCGTCACGTCCAACTTCGTGAACCGCAACAATATTCGGATGATTCAATTGTGCTGCAGCTCGGGCTTCTCTCAGAAACTGACCGACGCCATCGGTTCCAAACTGTCCACTGCGAGGAATCTTGATCGCAACAATTCGATCAAGCTTCTCGTCGCGTGCTTTCCAAACGCTACCGAATCCACCAACCCCGACTTCCTCAATTAGCGCGAAGTGTGCGATTTGCGGATGCTTGGACTGTGCTTGAACAAGAGTCTCATCCGCGACGAGATCGACCTGACTTCCGCAGGACGGACACGAGATGTCTGATATGTCGGCGTCTCGAACCACCTCGACGGGGTTACGGCAGTGAGGACAACGGATATGCAAGTTCAGCTCCGCGCGGATAGGCCCATGAATCGTTTCAATGCCGCGACAGTCGCGATTATAGGTGGCGGAAGCTGTCCGAGCACTGCCTTCGACGGAAGAAAGCGACTCTGCAAAAATACGGAACGGTACAACTTGAAAGAGCCCCGGCATCGAGTCCGCTGTTGGTTGTTGTAGAATGCTGTGGTCATTCACTACGTCGAGGACTTTCAAGTGATTCGATCAGTTTTGCTCGCTGCGTTCGTGTTCTCTGTGACTGCTTCGGCAGTGCTTGCCCAATCGGGTGAAGACACTGCCAGCAACTGGCACCAATGGCGTGGCCCCGATGCGACCGGTTCTTCACGCACTGCAAAGCCGCCGCTGCGCTGGAGCGAAACGGAGAACGTTCAATGGAAGGTGAAGATCGACGGGAATGGAAGCTCGGTTCCGATTGTCTGGGGCGAGAAGGTCTT
>JBGCDN010000573.1:0-4498 GCA_045105495.1 Planctomycetaceae bacterium | reverse complement strand
AGTCGTGGGTCGAAGACAGCGTTGGTCGTCGCAAATTTGATAGCGAACCGAGCACTCAATTTCTTCCACCTTCGCTGTCGCGTTGGCGGAGAGTTCGCACGAGAACTTCAGGCGACCTTCAAACTGAGTGAGCCCTGGATTCTCGGTCGAAAAGCGACCGCGTGGCTTCTTCCATTTGCCAACTTGCTTCACCCCATCGGGAAGCTTGAGCGACCACTTGAGAGGAACGTAAGCCGAGTTTGGCGGAGTTCGATCGTAAGCGTGCCATCCGTCCAGGATGTCGATATCGACTCTCAGCGTGCAACGTCCATCTGAACCGGGTTCGACTGACATGTCAGCGGCGAACGGTGTCTTCCGGGTTGCTCGAACCGCTTTTCTTGGCACGCGTTTCTTGGATGAGTCCAGCGTGTTGACCAACCATTTGTAGCCGCCCGCTTCGGTGAAGAAGAGCTTTTGGCGGTTCGCTTTGAACCAGTTGGGCCATGCTTCCTGTGTCTTGAATGACTGGCCGGTGTAACGCTCCAGCAATCGCTGTCCGAGTTCTTTCTGATCGGTGTTCAGCAGTTCGATGCCTTTTTCGAGAACCTTGATGTCGGAATTGGCGATACCGAGTTCCATGAGTTCTTCGTCAACTTCTAACTCGTAGTAGCCAGATGGCCGAACGAACGGTTTGATCTTCTTAAGGTAAGCAGTTGCTTTCTCTGGCTTTCCCTCGAACTCTTCGGCTCGATCCTCCGGAATGAACCGCATTACCCGAGACATACGGGGCGGGGCTTCAGGCAGTGGGGACTCCAGCATCCGGCGTTCGCGTTCAGGAACGTCTTCACCAGCTTCAATCCGTTTTCGTATCTCAGCGATTTGCTTCTTCCAATCGGTTCGCCGCATCTCGTAAAACGCCACCGTTTCTGCGTAACTTTCGTCGCTCATACTTTCGATCGCGGAATCGATCGCAGATCGCATCATCGTGCCTTTCGTTTTTCGCGCGATGGGGGCTTGTCGGTCGAACTTTGCGATGTAGTGAACCGCATTGACGAAGACGTCTTTCGCTTCGTCAGTCAGGTACGTTGGCGATGCTGCGAAGCCCCAATGGAAGAAGTTCCCATGTCGTCCAAGAGCCACAGACTTCGGGCCCTTGGAATTCGCTCCACTCGAAATCCACTCCACATCCGGCGAATCGAGGAACCCATCGTAACCAGAAACAACGCCAATCAACTGGCCTTGATGCGTCTCGTAACCTTCTGTCTGAACACGCCACATGGGCATGGTCTTGCCAAGGTTTTTTCCTTCCGGATATTGAGCATAACTTGTGGGCGTTGGCTGGTTGGTGATTGTGGGTTTGACTTTGTTTGGTGTGTTAAAGATGTCATGCCGGATACGCATCCCGTGCGCATGTGCGTCTAGACACATTCACAACCAGTCCAGCTTGAGACCAAGCGGTTCACCAATCAGAGGCGAGTTCTCTGAGATCATCAACGCCGCCCGATCGAAGTTGGACGGAAGGTATGTTGGCGCTTCGTATCCACCGTCGTCGGTTCGCTTGGCCTCGGTCAGCGCGGTCGGCCGACAGTCGAAGATTGTGACATCGACGGCATTCGACATCTCCGACTTGTAGTCAGAGCCGTAGACGATCTGCACATTCCTAAAACGAGCGTTTAGGAACTTGTCGAACGCTTCGGTTCGTTCCTTGTACAGTTCGACGGTTCGTTTGCTGCTGATATCAGCGAATGCCATTCGCGGCTTTTCCGGATCGTGCCCAACGAACAAGACCCGCAGATCGCTCTTTTCAGGCGACTCAGCCGCAAACGCTGTCGCGCCGCAAAGGATGGCGAATATGAGAAGACGAATGCTCACAGGAAACTCCTCGAGACTTTGATTCGGTTGGTTGGAAGCAACGTTGGTGTAGCATACATGAACGCACGATGACTGCACGGTGATTTGTTCCACGCATCAGTGCGGTTCATCTTGATCGGCGGGTTCGTTGTGGCGAATGGCCAAAATCGGAAACTGCAAATTTCCGACAATTGTGCTTCAGAAATTCGCTTCGAACTCGAATACTCCCAATTGTCAGCGGTGGTTACGGATCGAAGTCACTGTTTCGATGTCGTGTGATTCTCTTCAGCGGCATCCCGGTTTCATTTCTTAATAAGGGTCATCAGACATGTTTCGACATTCAGTCGTAGGTCTACTCTGCCTGACCTGCGCGATGCCAATTGCATCGGCGCAGGATTCTGTTCAGGAGATGATTGGAAAAGCCAATCGTCTGGTTCAAAACGAAGACTTCGCGGGAGCGGCGAAGTTACTTCGCGAAGCGGTCAAGGAGGATGAGAAGAACTCGGAAGCATGGTTGATGCTTGGCTATTCGCTGCACATGAATGGCGATCTGGACGAAGCGATCAAGGCTCACGAAAAGACGGCCAGCATGCGGGCCACGCGCGGTATCGGCAACTACAACCTTGGCTGCGCCTATGCTTTGAAGGGAAAGAAGGACAAGGCGTTCTCGTACCTCAACAAAGCTGTGAAGGCGAACTTCGCCGAACGACAACAGTTTGACAATGACGACGATCTGAAGTCGCTTCGCGAAGACGTGCGATACAAACGACTCGTCATGCGTATTGAAGGCGAAGACGTAACAGACGACTTTGGCACCGATGGCATGGTTGGGCGTTGGGTCATGGTTGCTGCCACCAAGAATGGTGAGAAGGAAGAGTCACCCAAAGGCGTGTCAGAAGTCAGCAAAGATACCTACACCATGACAGCCGACGACAAGACAGAAGGCCCCGTCCCTTACAAGCTTGATGTTTCAACAGTGGTTCCGACCATCACGATTGCCGGCCAACTCAAAGGCATTTTGAAGATGTCCGGCGACAAGCTGACGATCTGCATGAACCCAGCTGGGCTTGAAGCGCCGAAGAAGTTCGAATCGACTGAAGAGAATGGCTTTACCACAATGGTCGTTCGCCGCGCTGTGACTCCGGGCCGGCTTATTGGAACCTGGGCTTACGAGTCTGGTTCACGTGCGGGTGAGAAAGTATCAGCTGAACGCCTGGCTGGAGCGATAACGGTGACCGAGAACAAATTCACCATTCCAGCGGGGCCAACAGACAAATTCATCATGAAGTATTCGATAAAGTCGAACGCGAAGTTTGACATGATCGATCTCGAAATCGAATCCGGACCAGCGCCGGAAGGCAAGGCTCTTGGAATCGTCCGCATCGAAGGCGATACCATGATGTTTTGCTATGACTCGACGGGAATGAAACGCCCAACAGACTTCAAGACAACTGAAGAAGATGGTTTCTTCATGTTCACACTGAAGCGTTCATCTGATTCGAAGTAGCAGATTTTCGGAACCCCCATCGTTCTCAGAGCCGGCCCTCACCAAAGTGGCCGGCTCTTTTCTTACAAGCCATCCGCGCTGTATTCTCGATTCAACATGACGGATCTCAGCACAAACTTTCCCGCGTTCCCGCCGTACACCTACGTCCCTGGTCACGCCCCTCATCCGATTTCACATCCGGATGGTCACATGCGAGACACCACGCTTCCCGAGACGTGGTCCAACGCAGACTATTTCGAATGGGGCAGGCGCCTGTTCAACAACGGCTTCTACTGGGAAGCGCATGAAGCCTGGGAGCATTTGTGGTTGGAGCTCGGTCGCACGACTCCTGAAGCGATGTTGGTAAAGGGCTTGATTAAGTTGGCGGCGAGCGGTGTGAAGTGTCGGGAAGGCAACGCAGTTGGGGCGATTCGACACGCAACACGAGCAGCCGAGTTGTTGCAGAGTGATCCGGGATCCGCATTGTTTGAGAACTGTGATCTGGCCGCTGTTCGGAACGTTGCGAAACAAGTCGCATCGTCGCCCTCCACCGAGTTCGTCGAACCATCCAGTAAGGTGGTCGTGTTGCCTGAGATGCAGGTTTGACACAAACACTCATGACAATGCCCAACACTGCAACATCAGCTAACGTGCCGTCGGTTGCTCAGAAAATTTGGTCTGATCCAACATGCTTGTTGCTGATCTTCGCCGGTGGCAGTGCTGAGTTTGCGGTTCATCCGAATGTGGATTGGCTGTTCTTCACAGGTAAGCTTCCATCGGATCCGATTGGTCGGTTCTTTTCAACGATCGATTACCTCCGGCAGATGCTGATTGTTACCGCCGATCAGCGAGAACCGCTGGCGAAGTCGTTGCGAGGTCTGCACAAGGAGATCGAGGATCGTCGGGGTGATCGAATTCCGGACGTTGCTTACCGAGATGTTCTGAGCATGGATATCTATTACTCCATCGCAGCGGCGGACCTGGTATTCAAGCAACCGTTGTCGCCTGTCGAACGCGATGAAGTTGTCGCCGAACTTGTGATGTTCGGTTCTCAAATGGGAATCCCCGACCTGCCCCGTGACTACACAGATCTGTGCGAAATTCGCAGGAACCGATTCGACGATTACGGGCAATCAGAATTCACGGGCCGACTGCTGACTTCCTATCGCACCGCATTGGGGC
>JBGCDN010000572.1:0-5868 GCA_045105495.1 Planctomycetaceae bacterium | reverse complement strand
CTTCGGCAATGTTGAAGATGTTGGGGTTGGCGGTGTGCCGACCAGTGGAGACTACCAGATCATTGGTACGCGAGTGATGATCGACTTCTAGTCACGGCTCTTCAAACTGTGTGCAATTACGCAGGCTACTTGCACACTTCGAGTCAAAGTGACTGACGGCCTGCACACGAGAATCGACCCAATTGCTGAGCTTGCGATAGCAAGCTTAACGCTCTCGTTCAGACACCAACTTTCATACTCAGGCCGACTGGCGAAGCAGGTCACTGCATTCAAACGAGGTCAGCCTCGGTTCAGACGAGTCTATCGTCGCAAGGAGACGACATGAAATCCGCGAAGTGTTTCCTGATTCTGTGTTCTTTGGTTCTATCAGCCAACACCGCTGAAGCCGGGATCTTTGGATTCCTGAAGCCACGAAGTGCTGGCGTTCAAATCGCCGAAGGCTGCTGTGCGACGCCGTGTTCGGCTTGCACTCCGAAGTTCGAAACCGTGAAGGTGACCAAAACCTGCTACAAGCCGAAACGTGTTCCCATTTGCGTTCCGCCGATTAAGTTCCCTTGGATGAAGTGCAACGAATTCGGCCGCCCGAAAATCCGGTGTGTCAATCGCTTCGAAAAGGAAGAAATTGATTGTGGCGAGAAGTGCGTTGTTGTTTGGGAGTTAGACGAAGAACTGGCCAAGGACTACTGCAAGTGCAACACCGGTGGCTGTTACAAGGGCGGCTGCGGAACATGCGGCGGCATCGGATGTGCGACTGGCTGTGGTGAGTGCGGCCAAAGCCTGTCCACAGCAGGCTGTGCCGATCCAGGCGGATGCACCATCGTCCGTTAGAGCCTGAATGGGCTTGAGCGTTCGTAAGCAAGCAACGCCGTCGTGTTCTTCCTGGCCACGACGGCTTTTCTATGCGCTTTGATCAGAGGTCGCGGGTTCTTGCTTTCTCGCGATCAATCCGGCCACGTATCCGCCCTTGAATCCGGCATCGATGTTCACCGTGAGAACATTTGCCGCACAGCTATTCAAGATCGATAGCAACGCACTGACTCCACCGAAGTTGGCTCCGTAGCCCACGCTGGTCGGAACCCCAATGACGGGGCACGATACATATCCACCCACAACCGACGGCAATGCTCCTTCCATGCCAGCGACGACGACAATAGCCGCTGCTGATTGGAGTTCGGCAAGTCGGTTTTGCAATCGCTGTGGGCCAGCGACGCCGATGTCGAGAATCAAGTCGACTGGAACGCCCATCCATGACAGGGTCTCAACGGCTTCCTCTGCCACAGGCCGATCTGTCGTCCCCGCGCTGATGACCACAACGCGACCAGCGTCGGTTGGTTCGGACTGACGGTCAATTCGAATCGTTCTTGCGATCGCGTTGTAACTCGCATCAGGAAAATTCGAAACCAAGTGCTTCGCTTGTTTTGCAGAGACGCGTGTGGCGAGGCAGGACTGCCCGTTGGATTGCTGGACTTCGAAAATTTGCTGAACCGATTCAGCCGTTTTTCCGTCGGCGTAAACAACCTCGGGGTATCCGCACCGGCTGGCTCGATCGAGATCCACACAAGCATCCACTGTCTCTGCCCCGGATGTCGTCGCTTGCTGTTGGCCGATGATGCTGACGGCTGCGTCTACTCCAAGTTCGCCTCGTTGTACTTCAGACAACAATCTGCGAATCGATTCCTTGTCGGCCATGTCCTGAGAAACCCGTTGACTGTGTTTCGATGGATGATTGAGCCACTTATGATGGTTCAATCACAAACGATCAAATTCTGCCGCTCAGGAATAGTCAGCCTGAGCGCGAGAGAAGGATACCGAAGTGGCTGGAAATCGTCATAGCTCACGCCGCAACAAACTGATGCGGGCGATCCGTAAAGAAGATGCGGACGCGATTCTTGTTACCGACGAGAAAAATGTCACCTGGCTGACCGGATTCACTGGTGATTCAACGTGGATGCTGCTGTCAAAGTCCAACACTGTTCTGTTGAGCGATACTCGATACGCGACTCAGATCAAGAACGAATGTGGCGATGATCAGCTGGATGTCGAAATCCGAGACGCCAGCAGCACGATGCTGAAGACTCTCACGAAGGTCCTGACGAACGCGAAGGTCAAGAACCTTGCGTTCGAGAGCGATAAGCTCACGCACGCCTCTTACTGTGGTCTGGTGGAAGCGGCAGAGAACACGACTCTGGTTCCAACTAGCGGCATCACGGAGAACCTGCGAGCCGTCAAAGATAAGCAGGAAATCAAGGACATTCGACTTGCCGTCGAACTGGCTGAACGCGGTATGGCCACTTTAAAAGCCGGCCTGAAGCCCGGAATGACAGAACTTCAGATCGCCCACAATCTTGAACACGCGATGCGCAGTTTTGGGGCGACAAGGGCTGGATTTCACCCAATTGTCGCCGTTGGCCCAAACGCCGCACTTCCGCATGCGATTCCGGGAAACGCAACAATCGACGAAAGCAACGTGCTGCTGGTCGACTGGGGAGCAGAGACCCTGGGTGGCTATCGCAGTGATTTGACTAGGGTTTTGTTCACTGGAAGTGTCTCGGCGAAAGTCCGGGCTGTGTATGAAGTTGTGTTAAAAGCACAGGTTGAGTCGATAAAAGCCATCCGCCCGGGTGCAAGATGCTGTGACATTGATGCAATCGCACGTAACATCATTGACGAAGAAGGGTACGGAAAGTACTTCGGACACGGACTTGGGCACGGATTTGGACTTCAGATTCATGAACAGCCAAGATTAAGCCCGATTTCTGAACAATTGCTCGAACCGGGCATGGTCGTCACCGTAGAACCTGGAATCTATCTGCCAGGTCGCTTCGGAGTCCGCATCGAAGACGATATTCTGGTAACCCGGGACGGCTGCGAAGTCTTGAGTAACGTTCCAAAGCAATTCGAAGACTGTTTCGTCGAGTTCCTGACTTAGCCAATCATATCCGGTTCGCAATCGCGAAGACCGGACACAACAACTGAGACTGACTACGCATGGCCAAATCACAAGCGACTAGCGCATCGGGTTCGTTCGATCTTGATCGCCTCAAGAAGCTTCTTCAGATGATGGAGAAGCATGGTGTCACCGAAGTGAATCTTGAATCCAGTGATGAACGCTGGAAGGTTCGTCGGGGCCCGAAGGAAGTTCTCGCCCCCGGACAAATGATGGCCGCCGCCCCGGCAGCAGCGCCTGTTGTTGCAGCGGCTCCCGCGGTTGCCGCAGCGGCTCCGGCAGGTGAAGCTGCACCGGCTGAAGCTTCAGCTCCATCAGGTGTAACTATCAACAGCCCAACCGTCGGGACGTTCTACCTGTCTCCGACTCCGGAAGATCCAACATTCGTCAACATCGGCGATCAGGTCGGACCAGAAACCGTGGTCTGCATTGTTGAAGCCATGAAGGTGTTCAACCAAATTCCTGCTGAAGTATCAGGGAAGATCGTTGAGGTTCTGGTGAATAACGGAGACGCCGTGGAGTTCGGTCAGCCTCTGTTCCGCGTTGAACCGTAACAGCGCTGCCGACAGTCTTTCTTCTAACTTCGATGCCGCTGACGTTGCGGACATTGAACCGATTTGAGCGAGCTTATGTTCGACCGCATTCTCGTAGCCAACCGTGGCGAAATTGCACTCCGCGTTATCCGAGCCTGTCGCGAGATGGGTATCGAGACCGTTGCGGTATTCAGTGAAGCCGACCGCGGTGCGCACTATCTTGACTTGGCTGATGTGGCCTACTGCATCGGTCCGGCTCAAGCCACCGATAGCTATCTGAACATCAAGCACATCATCGCCGCTGCCGAAGTCGGCAATGCACAAGCGATCCACCCCGGGTATGGATTTCTCGCTGAGAACGCTCACTTCGCCGAAGTGTGCCGCGATAGTGATATCGAGTTCATCGGTCCGCCTCACGAAGCGATGGCTCAACTGGGCGACAAAGTCAGCGCTCGTGAAATTGCTGGTAACGCGAATGTGAACTTGGTTCCAGGTAGCGACGGTCTGATTACTGATATCGATGATGCAGTCAAGCTGGCCAACGAACACATCAAGTACCCTGTTCTTATCAAGGCCACGGCTGGTGGTGGAGGTAAGGGAATGCGGGTTGCCCGAGACGACGACGAACTTCGATCCGGTATTCAGGCAGCGTCAGCGGAAGCGGAGAAGGCCTTCGGAAATGCTGGCGTCTACATCGAAAAGTACATCGAAGAGCCACGCCACGTCGAAGTGCAGGTTCTGGCCGACAAGCATGGCAACGCAGTTCATCTGTTTGAACGTGACTGTTCGCTACAACGTCGACACCAAAAGTTGGTTGAAGAAAGCCCGGCTCCGAATCTTCCACGAGAAGTTCGCGACGACATGTGTGCCGCTGCTGTTCGACTTGTGCAAACAGCGAACTACAGCAACGCGGGTACTGTCGAGTTCATTGTTGACAAGAACAACGATTACTACTTCATCGAAGTGAACGCTCGAATTCAGGTGGAACACCCTGTGTCTGAATTGGTCACTGGAACCGATCTAATCCAGGAAATGATCCGAGTTGCCGACGGTCAGGAACTTCGGTTCAAGCAGGAAGACATCCCCTGCAACGGTTCGGCAATCGAATTGCGGATCAACGCTGAAGATCCGGAAAACGACTTCCGTGGTTCTCCCGGAACGATTACCAAACTTCGCGTTCCCGGCGGTCCCGGAATCCGTTTCGATTCGCACGTCCACGAAGGCTACACGATTAGCCCCTACTACGACTCGATGATCGGCAAGCTGATTGTCTACCGCAATACTCGAGAAGAAGCCCTCGCCTGCATGCGTCGCGCGTTGGATGAGTTTGTTGTGGAAGGCATCAAGACGACGATTCCTCTGGCCAAGAAGATGTTCGCCCACCCGGCGTTTATCGAAGGCAAGGTTGATACCACGTTCGTGGAACGAACCTGGTAAATCCATGTAAATTACGCCGTCCACCGGTTCGAAATACTGGCAGGACGATTTGCTGATTCGCTACCACCCGGTCTCGCATGCAGGGATGTTCTGGCTGAATCTCGGTAGACTGAACGCACCTAATACGAAAGAAGACTCATGGCGAACACACACGTAAAGAAGGTCGCGATTCTCTTTGCAGGCGGCCCGGCACCAGCTGCGAATGCTGTTATCTCGTGCTGTGCTGAGTCGTTTATGCGGCACGGCATTGAAGTTGTTGGCATCAAGTATGGTTACTCCAACCTGATCGACTTCGACGAAGCCACGCCGCTCGAAGAGGGTGAAGCCTACATGACGCTCGATCGGAAGGTTCTGCGAAGAACCCGAAACCGTGGCGGAATTATCATCGGGACAGCTCGGAGTAACCCTGGCAAGCACATCACCTGTCCTGCTGACTTCGACGATGAAGAAAAAGCGGCACCGCTAAAGCGAGTCTACAACGCACTGCGATCGATTGGGGTGGATGCCCTAGTCTCCATTGGTGGCGATGACACGCTCAAGACTGCCAACAAGTTCAAGCTCTATCAGGAACACCTGCCAGAAGAGGCCGCGAAGATTCCTGTTGTCCATGTTCCAAAAACCATCGACAACGACTACTCGGGTATCGACTTTACCTTTGGCTACTTCACAGCCGTAGAAACCCTGGCGTCAGAGATTCGAAACCTGGTTGCCGATGCAGAAGCCGGACGCAGCTACTTCATGGTCGAAACCATGGGGCGATCAGCTGGTTGGCTTGCGTACGGAGCGTCAATCTCTGGCGAGGCGAGTCTCGTTATTAGTGTCGAAGACATTGCCGGTGATCTGTTGGACAAGTCGTCCACAGATGAACGCCGAGTTATGGATGTGAAGGCTTTGGTGAGTCGACTTGTCAGAACCATTCGTCACAGAGAAGAAGATGAAGGTAAGCAGTTT
>JBGCDN010000571.1:0-14445 GCA_045105495.1 Planctomycetaceae bacterium | reverse complement strand
AACTGAACCGCCATGCCTGTCAGCACAATCATGCACGCCATGTAAGGCAGCATCCATCCGCGGTTATTCACTACCTGCAGTGAAGACAATTCGCGTCCGGTCTTTGTGTCGAGGAAGTAGTCTGTCTGGTACAGCGTTTCGCCGCGGTACCGCAGTGGGTTGTTCATCCAGACGCGGATCTCGCGATCGACATTGTTGCCCTCGTCGACCAAGCGAATGTAAGACGAATAGTCGCGAGGAGTTGTCGTGCCGATGTAGTCGCGTTTTTCAACATCAAGCAGAGTGACGGAATAGTCTTTGTAGGTTCGCTTGAACCGAAGGGCCATGTCGTAAATTTTGCCATCGACGAGGACGGGTTCGTAGCTGCCTTCCAAACGCATCGCCAGCATAAAGGTGCCAAGGTCGCTGTCGTCCTTCCTGCTGAGTAGCCGGACGTATGCGGTTGATTCGTCTGAACGCGAATCCATACCACCAGCTTTTGGAAGTTCCGTGGCGACGACTTTCAGTCCGGTGCCCGCGTTCGCTGGGTTCTCATCGTCCGGTTTGGCATTCTTCAGAGTGCTGTGTCGGTAGAAATCCACCAGCTGAATCTTGAAGGGCAAACGCTCATCATCGATCACGCGTGCATCGTCTTCAGATGCTGCGGCGTTCAGGATCATGGTCTCAGGGATGGAAACGACCTTCGCTTCGTCGCCCGAGTTATCGACAACGACCAACTCTCGTTCACGAAGGTCGAACACATAGTTTGCAGAGTCACCTTCCCACATCTGGAACCGGTTCTCGCTGACCGTCAGTCCGACCAGCACTTCGCTCAGCATCAAGACCGCCACACCAGCATGCAGCAAAACAACGCCGCTTCGCTTCTTGAACAGCAGCCAGCAAGCGGCCAGCAGAATGACGCTGGCAAACTCGGCCTTCATCAGCTGCCAAAGGATCCGCATGGATGGTTCGCTTAGCGGCTTGCTGACACAAGCGAAATACATGGTTGCGACAAGCAGCAAGCCAATTCCGCCCGTGATCCATGAGCGGTGTTTCCACAGTTGCCACCCAAGTCCAAGGCAGCAAATCACGACAGAGACCTGGAAGATCTGCCAGACGGTTTGGTAGCTGAGTTTCGGTTGAGACTGAAAGCCGTCTGCGTTCATTCCGCCAGCGACAACAAACCAAGTCACGACAAGGCCAACAGCGAGTGTCGCGGTACCAGCCAGTAGTCGCTGACCTTTCACCTGGACCTTAAATCGAAGGCCATGCGCGGCGAGAAGGTTAATGGTGGCGACCAAGCCCAGAGTCCATCCACCGAAGAACGGAATCTGCGGGCGGTTGAACATTTTGACGCAGGCTTTGTTAATCCAAAGCTCGTCCCAGTTGTATTCAATCAGTGAAGGGAAGAATGCCGGCGGGAAGAAGTCTTTAATGTCGATCCATGCGACCCAGCACCGGAAGTACTGACCAACCACTTCCCAAACATCGGTTCTCGCCTGAGCCAGACTCCCAATGAGAATGAGAAACATGGACAGTGAAAACACGGTGACCGTGATCTTCAAAGACGCCAACGGTTTCACCATCGCGCGAATTTGATCGCTGAGTGGCTTGGCGTCTGCGGCTGTATTCAGGGCCGAACCTTGTGGGATGGAGGCCATGCTTTTAGCTCCGGTTGATTTCGAAGAACTCAACGGACTTTAGAAAGTCAGAAAACTCGTCTGACTGGTCAGCCACCGCAGCGACCGGACCTGAGAGTTTGAAGAACCACGTCTTGTCGCCCCGTTCAATGATTGCGCCTTTCACGGCTTTGTCATCGCTGGCGACTTCGACCAACTTGCCTTCTGCGTTTCGCAGTTCGGCCTTTCCCATCTCTTGAAGCGACTCAACCGGTGGCAACGAAACCTGCCGCCGCCATCGGTTCACATTCATCAGCAGAAACTCGTCACCAGTTCCGCCGAGAGACGAAACCGTCATTTTCACCCCCGTCGCGCATTCGAAGGCGAGATCGCTGAAACGGTCGTTGGGGGCTAGCTTCCAGTCTTTGGGTACATCGCACGTGAAAGGGCGACTGGCTTCGTCCTTCTTTGGTGCGGTGTATTCCGTGATCTCGGGTGCTTGACCGCAGCCGCCGAGAAATAGAAGGCAGGCAGAAAGCGACCATGCGACACAGTACGTGCGTCTTGATGACATGTTGAGCGAAGCCATGGCGGCTGACTTGGTGGGAAAACGAGAGGGCGAGCCAAACCACAAGAACGAGGTCTGGACGAGGCATTATAGATCGGAGCGGGACCAAAGCTACGCAGGGATCTGCCCACCGGCCGTCTGCTCCGAATTTCGAGAAACCAAGAGAGTTTGGGCACTTTCCGCGAAGGATTTGTTGAAGTTGGCAGACGCGAAGTGACCCCGTTCAGCACACAACAACGGCGCTCTCCTACTTGGAGAGTCAATCGCAAGAACCGGCCGTTGGTTGGCCGAGGTTGGAGCCAGGCACTGTATGGACCGGTCAGATAGGTAACACTCGTTCGGACAAGGAACGAGTGAAACCCCGGTGATTCCGGGGCTTCATTCGCAGGCTCAGCCCAGCCCAGGTCACTCGATCTGGTTTATTCACGGCCCCAGCGGGAGGGTGCCTTGCTGTTGGCATCAGGTGGAAGCGGCCGAAGGCCTAAACGAAAAGAAACTCCTGCCAGAAACTGACAGGAGTTCTATCCCCGAGTTGCGTTCAGGAGAACGCTGTTTTAAGAGGCAGATCGGCCCCGACCCACGACACCGATCTGCCCTCGTCCAGACACCCTGGAGACGATTCGTTGCTGATCTGAATTAAGGGCTCGCGAGAGCGTCTTCCAGATCGTCCAGCTTATCGTTGTTGTCTAGTGCGTAGACCAAAGCGGCTGCTGAGGTTCCAACAGTAGCCAGTGTGATGACGTCCAGCATTCCGAAGCCGCCACCTGTGGCTGCCGCAGCTGCTGGTGGGCAGTAGCCCATGTCGCCACCGGCTGGTGGGCAGTAACCCGGATCAACATAGCCCTGATCCATTGGCATGTAACCCTGATCCATTGGTGGTGCGTAGCCGGGATCGACGTAGCCACCCATTGGTGGTGCGTACTGACCGCGGACGACTGAACCAGTGACGCTGGTGACGTTTCGCTTCGCAGCTGTTGGAGCAGCTCCGTCAGCCCACAGACGAACTGTTTGGCTGCTTGTTCCGGCCATCAAACGGTGAAGGCCACCACGCAATCCTTTGATTGCGAACTTACCGTTCTTCGAAGATTCTGTTCGAGCGACTGTCGCTCCAGCAAACTTCAGCATGACCGTTGCTTTGGCAACTGGCTTCCCTTGGCCGTCAACGACGGTTCCAAAGAGAACGCCGCCTTTGGCAAGTTCAACATCTGATAGTTGAGCCTGCTGTGTCGATCGTTTTTCCTGGGCCACTGTCAGGCCCTGCGGAGCAACGAGTCCCCAGCAAGCAAGGCAAACTATGGCTCCTCGCAGGTTCTTTCCAAAACTCATCTTTACTTCCCCCTCCGGGAACCAGCATCTTGCTGAAGTTCTGTAAGCCGAGTCTGATGACCGGCGCGATGTTTCGTTACAATCATTGTATCGGTGTTTTGCGTCGTCGGGGTTGACAGATTTCGAACAGTTTTGTCGCGTGAACCGATTCTTCCGGTTGTGCGGGCGCTCGCTGAAGGATGATTGGGCGAAGAAGGCCTAAGTGGCACCCCATCGTGTGCCACGCATCCAGCTACTTGAATTGACCGTAGAAGCGGATCACGTTGAATGAAGAACCAGTCAGGCCTGTTTGAACTCAGGAACCCACATAGCATTCTCGCAGCAGTGCAACAGCGACCGCAGGCCGTTAAAGAAGTGCGAATCTCTGGCAAGCACCCGCGTGGAATCTGGGAGCAGGTCACCGAAGCTGCCGGCAGCCAGGGTATTGCCATCACCAGCGCTCGAGGTCGTGGGCCGGAACGGCGAGGCAGAACCACGGAGCGGCAAGGGGCCGGGTCTGCGATGGTCGCCGCTCCGCAACCGGCAGAACTTGCCGGAATGATTAAGTCACCCCGTGAAGGTGATCTCATCGTCGCGCTCGACTGCCTTCAGGATCCGCAAAACGTCGGAGCTGTTTTCCGGTCTGCTTCGTTCTTCGGGGCTCGTGGGTTGATCACCACCAAAGACAAGTCGTCACCAATCAATGCCACGGTTTGCGATATTGCAGCTGGTGGTGTGGATGGTGTTCCATTCCACGTTGCCACCAATCTCGCACGGACACTTGAAAAGGCCAGAGATGCTGGTTTCTGGATTCTTGGAACCTCAGAACACGCCACGCAAAGCGTCTTCGAAGTCGACAATCGACCTTGGATTATCGTCATCGGAAACGAACAGTCGGGAATGCGACGTTTGACGCAAGAGAACTGCGATGAAGTCTGCCGACTGCCGCCCGCCGGTACCGTCACGTCGCTCAACGCCGCCGCCGCCGCCGCATCACTCCTCACCGCTCTATCCCGCCCGCGCTAGGCAACTTCCAGTTGCATCGGTGTGCGGCGGCGATGTTGGGATGGTGCTTCTCGCACGGTCTGTCGCCGCATGGGCGTTCTTGGGAGAGATCTGTTTTCGATTTCTCGATAGCGATTTGAAGGCAATGCCAGGTGAGAACCGCCGCTAACGCAAGACACTCTCCCCTTGGGAGAGTCGGGCTTTCAGGCCCGGAGAGGGACCAAGCGCAACGGGAATACGCCTAATTCCCAGCCCATTGCCAAACCGTGCAAATTCGATCGCGCGCCGTTTTGACGGGTCTGCAACAGAATTTTCACAACCGAATGACATGTACAGGTTTTCTTCGTAACCTGTGATCGCGGGCAGCCTGATCTGGAACAGGAGCGATCGATGCGTGGCTCAATATCCGCGAGTCCAATGAAGAATCGCAGCGGCTTTACGCTGATTGAGTTATTGGTGGTGATCTCGATTATCGCCGTGCTGATGTCTTTGATTCTCCCTGCCATCCAATCCGCTCGGATGACCGCTCGACGAACGCAGTGTCTGAATCGTGTTCGAAACTTAAGCATCGGGTTGGCCAGCTACACTTCGCGATCGGCAAAGGCTCAGCTACCACCGTACGGCACGTGGGGCGACTATCGCGAAGACACGACGGCATCGCCGTGGAAAAATACGTCGAATCCGGCTCAGCTAAAGAGCTGGGTTGTGGATGTCCTGGCTTACATTGATCGGGCTGACATCGCTGATCGCTGGGACATTGATCGCAAACACGATTCCCCATTCGTTCAGAACAACGCCTCCAATCTACAGCTCATCAAAGAGTACAACATGGCGGTGCTGACCTGCCCGGACGATCCAACTGCGGCCGGGATCCCAGGTGCGTTGTCGTATGTGGTGAATGCCGGGTATGCGAGTATCCGGTTCAAGTCTTCTTCCAAGGTTGGACATGAAGCTCTTGCCGGTTCATGGGGTGCAGCTCGGCAGCAAAGTGACATTGAGCTGCTGATTGATTGGGATGGAGACGGCAAGACTGCCGGGCAGCACGACGATCCGGAAGACATTGTGATCAATCATCAGTCCGGACTCATGTGGCCCGAGACGCTGAATCGACAGGGAATCGTTGGTAAGCCAACTCGGTTGCCAAACCACAGCCACACGATGAACACGATTTACGATGGAACCACGAACACGTTGATGGTGACAGAGAATGTCAATGCGGGTGGAAGCCAGCACTGGGGCGACCCGGATCCACGGTATACGACGTTTGTCTATCCGATTGACCACACCGGCGGAGGCCTCAGCCCCACCGAGTTCTACAAGACGGCGCCGTTGGATCCCAACGTTCCTGACGGCGTGATTAACGGAGCACTGGCAGGGCCTGAAGGCGAACGGCCGTTCCCGAATTCAAACCACCCGGGTGGTGTTAACGTCGGGTTTTGCGATGGTTCGGCGAGGTTCCTGAACGAAGACATCAGCCTTGCTGTTTACGCTCAGCTCATCACACCCGGCGGCACTCGGCTCTCCCAGTTTGTTAGTGCTCAACCGACGATGGGGCAGGGCGGGTTCTAAAGAAGCCGTCTAACAGCCTGTTGAAGAACAATCGTCGCACGCCTATCCGAGGCGTTTTTGCGAGGTTTTTCCACGGCTCGGAGAGCGGTGTTACCTTTTTTTCAACGCCCTGCTATGCGGACCGTCTCGACACTACTGTTCGTCGTTGGCTACTTCCTCCGGCGGATCCGGTGCGACTTCTGCTGCATTTCCGTCACCGTCTGCGTTCGCTGCATCATCCTCTGGGGCTGGAGGGACTTCGGACGTCGATACGGCGTCCGTCGGCGGGCGATCGAAAGCAAGCTCTGCAAAGTAGTTACTGCGAGCTCCGAAGAAGTTCAGCAGGGCCAGCACTTCGCCTTCCACGGCTTCCAAAGCGTACTGCTCACGCAGGGCGACTTTCAGTAAGTCACTCGCCCCAGCCCGGAACTTCCTGCGCTCGATGCTTGCCATTTCTTCGGCGAGTTCTCTTGCGAGTTTTGCCTCGATAGCCTGTTCGTAGGCCTGTTCCATGCCTGCCAACGCGGCGCGGATGCCGGCAGTGATTTTATCAGTGGTGAAGCGTTCTTTGATGGAAACCTGAGCGATCTTCGCTTCTATGGCTTGTGACTTACCGATCGCTTTCCGGCGTTGAACCGGCATTTCGAAGAAGAACCCTGCGTCGAGTTCGAACTCAGATTTGTCACGCTTGCTGGAGGTTGGGAGACCAACGTCCTGCCCGGCTGTAATAAAGGCATCCAACTGAGGAAGTCCCATGTTGCAGGCTTCTTCCAGATCGATTTGGAGTTGCTGTTGTTTTAGCTGCAGGATCTGCAGGTCTGGCCGTTGAGACAACGCAAGTGCGATATCGGATTCCACCTGTGTTGCATCGATTTGCTGAGGATCGGGGAACGATGGAAGCTGGTCGAGTGTTGGGACGATGGGTTGACCGTCAGCGGTCCGCAGGAAGAGTGAGACCTTGATTGCGGCTTGCTGGACCTTTCGAAGTTGGTCAATGACCTTAGACTTACGTTTCGCGATTGCTCGATTCGTGTCAATCTCTTCTGGTCGCCCGAGGTCACCTAATTCGACGCGTCTTTCGATCTGCCGTCTTCGTTCGGCGGCGAGTCTTAGCCATTCTCGCTCAGCGAAGTACTTGCGGCCTTCAGCGACCCACTTCCAATAGGCCAGCGACGCATCCAGCGTGAAGCCAATAAGTTGCCCGCGAATTGCTGGCTGAGCGATTTCTACATCGTAGTTGGCTCGCCACAACGCGGCTCGTCGAGCATCAATGTTGCGGTTACGGATCAAGGGAACCGAAGCCCCAACTTTAAACTCACCGCCATCGTTTGTTTGTCGTTCTTGATACCATGGTTCAAAGTCGCCGCGACCAATGCGGTAGCCCCCGAACACCTCACCGCCGTTGAATAACGGTTGTGTGAACCCAGCCTTCTGGCGATACGTCTGGTAGAACCCGGTCGGGCCATTTTCGCTGGAGAGCTTTAGCTTTGTATCGAACTCGCCTTCCGCCGCGATGGCGTTGCCGCTCGCGAGTTGGTTTTCCAGATAGGCGGCTTCGACCAGCGGGAAAGTTTGGTGGACCGAGTTGATTACCTGGCCCAATTGCAGCTTGTCGCCGTCCATGAGCGGCGTCGCATCCAGACGAGACTCTGATCGGTTCTTGCGAGCCTCAGAAGTTTCTTCGTCTTCGCCGGATTCGTCAGAGTCTGCATCATCTTCGACACGTTCCCAAGCACCAGTGTCTGGCATTTCATCTGACGACAGAGGTGGGAGATCTAGCTTGCCAAGGTCTGGCTCTGCGTCTTCCTGGGCACTCACAAGACGGATTGGTGAAGCGGATTCCTGAACCCGCGATGTTTGCCGCTGAGAAGCTTGCTTCGAAGCGGAGACCTGCTGCGACTGACCAGTCGACGCGCAGCCTGTTAAGAGGCTTAAACTCAGGGCCGTGAGGCTCAAGAGGCCGGTTGGGGAAACGGTTCGAGCAGGTTGAAGCTGATAATCCGACATGTCGTCATAATCGGTACGACATGCATCAGACTGCTGAAGAACGCTCAAAGGTCCGGTTAGGTAAGCGCGCTGAGCGTTCGAGGGCTTTCGCAGGTGAAGAGTTGCTCTCTAAATCGGCAGAGAAGCACTTGCAATGAAACTCTTCGGGGTCACAGACCTGAACACAGAAAGTAGTGCTTAGCTGCTGAGCTGGGTTTGGGGTGAAGCTTCTTCTTCAAGGATTGAAGCGAGTGTTCGCATGTAAAGAGTCACATCTGACACGTCGTTGCGTCGAAGATGCCGTCTGCCTTCGGGAAGCCGGTTCAGTACTTTTCCGTCGCTGAGGTTTTCCAGCGACATGACATCTCGATGGCTGAATCCCACGTTGTCCAGCGTTCGAAACAGGTCATCAACTTTAATGTTGGTTCCTGCACAGAAGCTTTCGGCGTGTTCAGACCACTCTGCAAGTTGATGATCGACAGAGCAGCTAATCTCGGTGTCGGTCATACCGGTGATGGTTTGGACAAGGTGGCCGCAGTTGCACCGAGCCAGGTGTCCCCACTCGTACTGAGCTCCGGAGTCAAGACGGTCAGCAGTCGTTCGCAGAGCGCTGATGAGTTCGGGATTGCTGCTTGGCATTGCTTATCTCCATTTTCCTGCTTCAGAGTGTACACCATCTAGTCCAAGTCCTGTAAGCAATCATTGAGCTCAGACAGACCGCACCTTGATGGAATCATTCTCTCCAGCAACTTGAACCGTTCTTACAGCGGCGAATTCACACCCTCGGCGAGATTCAGGCGGATTTCGCGGGCGGATGCCCGTTTCCCTAAGGCTGCCAACTAGAACTCATTCTTCACCAAACAACGCTGCGCACAGAGAAAGACTCAGCACCGCGAAGATGCTGAGTCTGTTCAGTTAGGAAGAAAGCTACCTCTCATGAGAGGCTGTCCGTGCTCTTAGGCGACGACGTTTTCGTAGCCTTTGCGTTGCGAGCGTTCCAGCATGGTATTTGCCTGATCGTCTCCGACGAACTTTTCAGTCTTCGGATCGAACGTCAGTTTGCGGCCTAGTCGCATGGCGATGTTCGTGCTGTGACAAACGCAAAGCATCTTGTGATGGCTCTCAACATCTGAGATCGGTGTCTTGCGAGACTTACAGCACTCGAAGAAGTTGTTCATGTGGTTGATTGGATCGCCGCCGCCGTTCTTGATTGGCGTGCTACCGTAGAGCTTTTCGATGGCGTCCTCAGCCAATGGTTTCTTCTTCAGTTCGTCAACGGCGAGGCCCGTGACCTTCCCGCGATTCACAAATAGCCGTCGTCGCTTTCCGCCGTAGTCGCCGGTGAACATGATGCCGTTGTCAAAGCCAAGATCCTGAGCACGATCCCGGATGTAGAGCTTCACTCCGTCCTTGAATGCAACTTCAACTTTGAACTTCGTCGCCGCATTGAAGCGGTCGGTGACGGTTGGGTTACCGTTCTTGTCGAAGTCAACCGGATGCTCGACTTCCAGCGGATCCACGGTGTACGGGCCGATGTCGTCGCCGAGTTTGTTGATTGCCCACAGCCCGATGTCGACATGGTGAGCACCCCAGTCGGTCAGCTTGCCACCGCTGTATTCGTAGAACCAACGGAAGTAGCGGTGAGCACGACTAAGCGGGTATCCAGCTCCCCAGCCTGTCTTGTGAAGCAGTGGTCCTTGAATGTAATCGGTCGGTGCGACCTGACCCTGCCAGCGTTCCCAGTCTAGTTCTTTCGGAACGTCTACCTTTGGCATTGGCTCGCAGTTTCGTGAACCGCCGATCGCCACAGTGACGAACTTCACGTCGCCAGCTCGTCCGTCCCGAACCATCGCAATCGCTTGCAGGAACCGTTGGCCAAAGTCAGAACGCTGTTGTGTTCCGACCTGGAAGACCTTGCCCGTTTCCTTCATCGCTTTGATGATTTGCTGTCCCTCGTTGATTGTGAGAGTCAGCGGCTTTTCGCAGTAAACATCTTTGCCGGCCTTCATCGCTTCGATGCACATCTTGGTGTGCCAGTGGTCTGGCGATGCGATAACGACTGCATCCAAATCATCGCGTTCGATGACCTTGCGATAATCGTCGGTGAGCTCAATCTCGCCGTTGCGTTTGTTTTTCTTCTTCTGCTTCTCCATTTCCGCTTTGGCTTTGCCAAGCTGCCGCGAGTCCAAATCGCACAGCACTGCGCAGTTGGAGTAAAGCTGGGAACCGGTTGCAAGCGGCCGGAACCGAATACCGGTTCCAATCATCCCGATAACCGGAGTTTCGTTCGGTGATCGGAAGTTGGCAGTCGATGCTTCGACGCTACGAGTTGGAAAAGCGACTGGCAGTGCAGCGGCCGACGTGGCCGCGAGACTGGACTGTAAGAAAGAGCGACGACTCTGAGACATAGAAAGAAACTCCGGATTAGGGCAACTAGGCGGGCTTCGAGAGTGTTCTATTTGAACGGGCGACTGCTGCAATGGCAAGAATCGGACCGTTCGGGGCGAGATCCAGGTGCCCCAATGTTGCTGCATTGCCGATTTGCCGGCGACGCGTTGCCTAAGGCCTGGGTGCTACCGAGGGAAGCCTGCTGGTGCTCACATGTTGGTGAAGCCGTAACATCGACGCCTCAGCCCTAATGGCACAGCGATACGTATTGACCCAGTGGTCATGAGTGATACCGAGTCGCGACCGTACCAGTCTCAACAACAGTAGTGGTACTGTCGAAGTTGCCGACTCGGTATGATGACGCTGCTGGAGGCTATTCCCCCCCAACGTCGAACCGGGATAGGCCAGGTACCACGTGGTCCGTTGGTGTGGCTGTAGTCACGTCTTGCACGAGGAACGCAGCCTCGCCAACGAAATAGTTATGATTCCCCGCGACGACAAGGTTGTAGGTGATTTGGGGCTCTGTCTTCTCGAGGCTTCGAACTTCCATTGATCCTGTGAGTGTTCGAACGCGGTCTCCCGGTTGAAGTTCCTTCGCTCGAACCCAGCCCGATCCATTCTTCCAAATCTCGTGTCCGGGAGTGCAAACGATTTTTTCTTCGCCAATCCGGACCGTAAGAGCAGGTCCCGGCTGCGGCCGGATCGTGGGTCGCTCAACAACACAGAACTCGATTTCGCCGGTGTGAATGTTTTGAGCGAGAACACGATCGCCCATGCGGATAGTTTCGATTGGCTTTGGACCTTCGTCGGTTCGGACTAACGTGCCTTTGCCAAAGCAGCTGCCGGGTGGCTGGGCAAGAGCAACCGTAGTTTTGGTTTCTAGTAGCTGGACCTCTTCGACTTCGATCACGGGCTTGTCGCTGATATCCACTCCTACATGATCGTCCCACCAGCTCCACCACTGCTTCGGGGTTTCAAAGTTTGCCTCAGTTACGGTGGCAAGTACTGCGAAGATGCGATCGTTTGTATTCCGCGTGACTTCGTTAATGTTCCCGCTCATACGACTTCGCTGATAATTTGCCTGCTGTGCGAGCATTCGCAATCGCGCCGCAGCATTGCCGAACTGATTCTGGTTGTACCTATCGACCTGAGCCCTGGTCGCACCACTGAAACGCCTCACAACGAATCGTGGTCGAATTCGGAGTGTGGACTTCCTAATCGCAATGTTGTTGCGCGATTCGCGGCTGAACGTCTGTCGAAATACGAAGTCAGGTAGTGCCCAGAAGTTCCTGTTGAATGGGGCAATTTGGATAGGCGAGTTTTCTTCGGTGATTTCCGTAGCAAGGAGATCCAACAGTGATGGGACGAAATGGGCCACGTTCCTTTCACAGAGTGCACTGATTGCAGTGTCTCGAATCGATTTGACTGGTGACCACATAGCGTATTTCGCGAGAACACGTGTGGAACGAACACTCTCAATTCGGCTGAGCGTCTGGACGGCGTATCGAGTGCCCTTTGGTCCACTTTGTCCGATGACATAGTCAATCATCAGAACAGCATCCGGTGAACTAATTTCGGACAGCAGGCGTTCTCCTTCACGGACTTCTGCCGCATTGCCTGCTAGCTTCCTGACAATGTTCTCGCAGGCGTCATTCCACTGATCGAAGCAGTGTTCTTGGTATCGAGCTTCCTGTTGAAGCCGCGCTGCGACCTTTGGTGTCACCCAGACCCCTGCTAATTCGACGAGTCCCAGGTCGTCTGGTGAATCCCACCGAACAGCACGTGCGTCTATTCGTATCGCTTCGGTGGCATGAATGCGGTGTCGGCCCGCCATACCGTTGCTCTTGCACCAGTTTGCTAGTCGCCAATGTCCAGAACCCGTCTTCGCCTCTGCTCTACGTCGTTTGTACTCGTGGGTATTCTTGTCGGATCTAACTTCCTCAACGGCTTGCTGGTATTGGGTCCATGTACCATCGATTCTAACAAACCCAGAGTGCCACCACGCTTCGTTCGCGTTTGCAGTTCGGAGTTGTCTCAGTGCAGAAACCCGATCCGTGTTCAGTTCGCCCAGAGATTCGGAAACAAGCAATTCGCGTACGCGGTTAGCAGAGACATCCGATCCTGGCGACTCGCTGATCGCCATGGCCAGTGAAACCACGACATAACAAGAACAGAGGCTCATCGTTGACTCCCCACGAGGTCAGTGTCTTCAGCGGCCTTGTCACCCAATTCGAAACGACTCAATCCAGGCAGGACGTTGTCAGTTGGTGTGATTGGCAGCACGTCCTGAACCAGCAATTTCAAATCGCCGACGAAGTAGGTATGGAACCCTTCGACGACTAGGTTGTGGGTTCTTGCTGGTTCGCTCGTGGCGACCGCAGTGACAGCTTCAGTGCCGGTTGGTGTTCGGATTCGATCGCCAACTTCAAGGTCGCGAGCTTTGACCCAACCGGTACCCGCTTTCCAAAAGTTGTGACCGCCGGTGCAACGGATTGACTCGTTGTTGAAGTTGATGATGTGGGTTTTTCGCGGTGGTCGGATCGTTGTTTTCTGAACGACCCGGAAACGCAACTCACCAGTGTCGATGTCTTGTGAGAGTACTCGCTCGCCGATTTGGATTGATTCGATCGGGCGAAAGCCAAGTTCCGTCAGCACGGGCGTACCAGCGGCGAAGCAACTCGCGGCGACCCTAAATGTAACTCGCCTCTGCTGGACGTTGTTCTCGACTTCGAGCACCTCCTTCACAGGTGCGTCAATGTCAGAGTATTTATCCCACCATGCCCACCAAAACTCGGGTTTGTCCGATTGCTGGTCGAGCACGGCGTTGAGGGTGGTTGTTACTTTCTTGTTGAGTGCCCGAACCGACTCTTTCGCCTCCACCGATTGTCTCGCTGCAAGAAGTCGCCAATGGGCTACGTCCCTCTGGATTGTTTGCAGTTTGTTCGCGCCGGGGTAAAGCATCATACTGCCGCCGAAACGAAAATCCGGATTCGAACCCATCTCGGGGTCGGGCACCGGGATTTGTTCAAAGTCATAGCCAAGGGAGGAGATGTGGGATACCACCCTTGCTCGCTTTTCGAAGTTGATGCGCGAGGTCAGTTTGAAAGGATCAACTGGGCTCAGTCCGTACGGCGACTGTCGTGTCGGGGTGTCCAATGCTGTGCTTGTTCGGACGCTTGTTAGTAGATCGATCAGGGGTGGGACAAAGGCCTCCTTGGGGCGGTCACGAAGGGCGGCAATCGAAACGTTGCGAACGGACTCCAGAGGGCTGAACACGGCTGCGTTTGCTAGAAGTAGAGTGGATCGAACGCTGTTGATTCTGGCGAGTGTATGTGCGGCTTGGCGCTGGCAGATTGCGTTTCCGTGGCCGAGTATCTGGAAGACGGCGTCCACCACATCCGGTGAAGTGATAGACTTAAGTTCCGCTTCTGCCTGTTCCTGATCTCCCAGTCCACCCTCAAAGGCCTTGCGGATCAACAGCACTTGGGCACCGTGATCTTGCAGCGATTCCAAGACGGTGTGTTGGTTCTTGTAAAGAGAGTAGGCTGATTCGGGTGACATCAACTGGCCGCCGACCTCTTGATAGCCCATTGCTTTGAGCGTTCGGTCCGGAAGAACGGTTCCGCGTGCAGCAGCCAACATGTGCGTGCGGTATTGGTCAACGCGATGGTTGCGAAGGCTCCACTTCGCGAGGCGAGCGTGTTTATTTCGCCGGCTTTCTGCGAGACGTTCGTATTCTCTTTGAGCTGGATCGTGCCGGGCGTGCTCTACGGCGTCCTCAAATGGAAGCCACTTACCGCCTTCATAGACGTAGCCCGATTGCCAATACACACCGGGGTTCGTTGAGCCTGCACGAAACGGGCCTAACGTAGCTCGTCGATCGACGTGACTGAAACACTCTGTGGTGAGAGTCTCGTCGAGTGACGTACCCGGTGGGGCGATTTGATTGTCGGACGATTGTGCAAACGCCACAGATGATATCGCTTATTCGACGAGGCATCTCACTCCGGCATCTCCTCACTCTGCCGTGGCACCAGTGTGCGCAAC
>JBGCDN010000570.1:0-3680 GCA_045105495.1 Planctomycetaceae bacterium | reverse complement strand
CCACCAGGCGTCTTCGCAAATGTGGACACCTAGCTTCTGCCCGTTGAAGTCAATCGGTTCCACAACTGCACCGCTGCGGAAGTACCGGCGTTCATCAAACACGTCGTAGTTGGGAAGCAACACCTTATGACGCGTCGCAACGAGCTCTCCTCGATGCAGCAGGCTGACCGCGTTCGCAATTCGCCCCCCCGGAACATCACGCGTGGATGGGTGGCCCACCAGAACCCCGAGCTGTGGAGGCAACTTCTGAGCGAGCGACAAGACGGCTTCGTCACAGGCCTCCACGAAACTTTGCCGGGTCAGCAGGTCTTTCGGAGGATAACCACACAGAACCAATTCTGAGCAAACAAGCAGATCGGCGTCTTGAGATGCTGCTTCCTCAGCGGCCTCGAGAACCAAGGCTGTATTGCCAGCCAGATCACCGACGACTGGATTCAGTTGGGCGAGAGCAATCTTCATTTCACTGCCACTAGTTTCGAGGACACGACACCGCCCACCGCAAATGTAAGACACCGCCGCTGCGGCGAGGAACCGATCGAAAGTACCAACCCAGCTCCGCTGCCGTACACCGATGCAACTGGAAGTTTCTTAGTGGGCTGTCCAGCCGCCGTCGACGGTTACCAGGCTGCCGGTCATGTAACTGGAGGCTTCACTGGCGAGAAAAACTGCCGGTCCCTGAATTTCCTCTAGTCTTCCCCAGCGGTTCAGCGCGACCGCTCCGACGATGAACTTCTTGGCTTCTTCTGAATCAGCGATGGGTTCGTTCATCGGTGTGAGGAACGGACCGGGACAGATGGCGTTGCAGGTAATCCCATATGGAGCCAATTCCAACCCAAGCGCCCGAGTCATCTGGACGACCGCGCCTTTGCTGGCGGTGTACGGGGTTCGATTCGCCAAGCCGACGACACCCAGTGTGCTCGCAAGGTTGATGATGCGACCATACTGTTCCTGCTTCATGTAGGGAACGACTTCCTTGGTGCAGAGCCACAACCCATCGACGTTGATTTGCTGAACCCGCCGGAAGTCGTCGTAACTTAGCTCGTCTATGGGCCCGCGAATGTTGATGCCGGCGTTGTTCACCAGGATGTCAATCTTGCCGAACTCAGCCAGAGTCGTCTCCACCATTCGGTTGACGTCTGCTTCGTTAGTGACGTCCGCCCGCATCCCAACAACCGTCGCGCCGAATGCTTCGCTCATCATTTCGGCTTGCTGCATCGCTTCGTATTCGTTGCTACTCACAATGCGAACACTCGCGCCCGCAGAAGCCATTCCGGCGGCCATTGAGGCCCCCAGCCCCTTCGAGCCGCCAGTGACAATGGCGACGCGACCTGTCAGATCGAACTGATTGAGAACCGTCATGCTGCTACGCTCCACTTAGATCGATGATCATCTTTTCGATGCTCTCAATTTCTTTCGTCACCGTTGCCAGTGTCTCACGCACACCTTCGACGACATCGGCGGGAGCACTGCTGACGAACCGTTCGTTCGAGAGTTTCTTTTCAGTTCCCGCTTTGTGCTTCT
The DNA here is from genome assembly GCA_045105495.1 of Planctomycetaceae bacterium. Classification (GTDB taxonomy): domain Bacteria; phylum Planctomycetota; class Planctomycetia; order Planctomycetales; family Planctomycetaceae; genus CAYNWT01. The sequence continues at coordinate 2,159 of JBGCDN010000570.1, read as the reverse complement.
GCTTCTTTTCCAGTTCCTTCTTCAGTCGTTCGACTTCTGCACCAGCTTCAATCACCCCTTCAAGTGAGATGTAGCCGTTGACGTCGCCCATTGAAAAGCTTGCAGCCAGCTTTGGTTGTTCAATGCTGGCACCAGCGGCTTCAAGGGCAATCTTGGCGAGGTTGTCGAACTGCGACTCGACACTTTGAACGTCCGCGGCCACGTCATCAGCACATTCGAGATAAAGCTTGAGCGGTGCTTTCGGCGAGATCTTGTAATGAGCCCGAATGTTGCGAACGGAAACAATAAGTTCCTGTAGCGTTTCAAATCGTTTCTCCAAGCCAGCGTCCTGCCACGCTTTCGGAGGTTCAGGCCAGGCCGCAACCATGACAGCTTCTTCAGCGTCTTTCGGTTCCAACAAGCCACGCTGTGGAGCGAGTTCAGCCAGGCGACTCCAAAGTTCTTCGGTGATGAACGGAGCGAACGGGTGCAGCAATCGCAAAAGGTTATCGAGAACACCAACCAGCACGCGTTGAGCGGCTGGACGAAGTTCGTCGTCTCGCATGCGTGGCTTGATCATTTCCAGATACCAGTCGCAGAACTCGTTCCAGGCAAAGTCGCGAATGGCGCGGGTTGCGGCGTCTAGCTGGTAGCGGCCGAGAAACGTGTTGACTTCTTCCGCCATCGTTGAGAGACGACTAAGGATCCATCGGTCTTCCAATCGCAGCTCGTCATCAGCGACGGCGCCGGGCGTGTAGCCTTCGAGGTTCATCATGGCAAATCGCGATGCATTCCACAGCTTGTTGCAAAAGTTGCGGCCGTAGTCGAACCGTTCGCTCACCATGCGAGCAACCGGTTGCGTTGGATCCGGCGTGTACTGTGGCGTGGAGAACTGCGATTCTTTCTTGCACTTCGGACACGGCATCAACACTGGCCCGGTCGTCCCGCGAAGCGAACCTTTGACCGATCGTGGTTTGACGCCCATGCCATCCAAAGCCTGCGGAATCTCTTCCTGGCAGTGTGGGCACTCATACGACATTGGAAGACGCACGTCCTGCGTTTCGCCGGCAAATGACGCGATGGTGAACCGGACTGCGTCGGTTCCGTACTTGTCGATCAAGTCCATTGGATCGCAGCCATTGCCCTTCGATTTGGACATCGTCTGACCGAAGCCATCAAGAATTTTCGGGTGAATACAAACATGGCCGAACGGAATGTCGCCCATGTTGTACAGCCCGGCCAACACCATTCTCGCGACCCACAGCGTAATGATGTCGCGACTCGTGATGAGCACACTGCCCGGATAGAAGTAGTCGAGCACCTCATTCTTCCCAGAACTTTCCGTAGCGTCCGAAGCATCACCTCTCGTTGGTGGGTTCACATCTTCGTCCGGCCAACCCAAAGTTGCATGCGGCCACAACGCAGAACTGAACCATGTATCGAGAACATCAGGATCCTGCTCGAAACCGTCGGCTTCCAGTTCCTTCTCAAGGTCTTCGTTTCCAGCATCGACACAAACCAGCATGACCTTGCTGCCGGGTTCTACGCTGTCCGCAATCACTGCACACGCTCGGCCCGCCGCGTCGCCCTTGAGTTCGAATGGAACGCCTTCTTCTACTTGCTCGCCATCGATTGTGAACGTCCCCGCATCGCCAACATCATCCATCGGCTTTGACCAAATCGGAATCCGATGCCCCCACCACAACTGCCGGCTAATACACCAGTCGCGTTTCTCGGCTAACCAGTTCCGGTACGTGTTCTCGTACCGGCTTGGGAAAAACTTCACCCGCTTGTCATCCACCGCATCAATCGCAGACTGCGCGAGTTCGTCCATTTTGACGAACCACTGGTCTGACGAGTACGGCTGAATCACGTGCTTGCTGCGATCGCTGTGCGGCGTCGGAATAACACGATCTTCGACGCCGTGGTAATGACCAGCAGCCTCCATCGCTTCCACAACCTTCGTGCGAGCTTCTTCGTACGGCAGCCCCTCGTATTCGCCGCCTTCCTCGTTGATCGTGCAATCCGGGTTCAGAATATTGATCATCGGCAAATCGTTACGCAGCGCGCAAGCGTAGTCGTTGGGGTCGTGGGCCGGTGTGACTTTGACGGCTCCGGTTCCGAGCTCCTTTTTCGCTAGCAGTGCATCGGCGACGATTGGAATCTCACGACCGTTCAGC
>JBGCDN010000569.1:0-9448 GCA_045105495.1 Planctomycetaceae bacterium | reverse complement strand
ACAACGAACCCATCCACGCTCGTCGTGTTGGACCGATTGGCAAGACCTGGCGATGGTGCAAGCGACGGCCGCTGATCGCCACTCTGTTGCTGGGCCTTAGCACCTCAATCACCGCCGGCGTTGTTGGCGTCACGTACCAATGGCAAAGAGCCGAAGTCGCGCTCCAAAATTCCGAGGCTGATCTTCGCGATGCATTGGAATCGGTAGACAAGGTCCTCAGCCATCTTGGTTCTGACACCCTTGAAGATGTCCCGCAAGCGAAACAGCTCCGCGCTGATGTCCTGGCCGATGCTCTCGAATTCTTTCAACGGTTCCGAAAACGCAATCCAGACGATCCCCGGGTCGCCCTGCAAGTCGCGAGTGCCCATAGCCAGGGCGCGCGCATCTTGAGCGCGTTGGGGCGAGGAGATGAAGCCGGGAAAGCTTATGAGGCTGCGGTGCGCGACTACGAACGGCTTGAAGATACAGCTCCCGACCACGAAGACTGGATGGCGGCTGCATCGACTGCCCATTCCAGGTACGGCTTCTTCCTCGTGAATCGGTCGAAGCGTGAACAAGCCGTGGAACAGCTGCAAAAATGCGCCTCACTTAGAAAACAACTTCTCGCTGAGGATCCGAGTTCCAGTTACCGCAAAGCCAGAGTTGCCTCTGCCCGCGCCGACCTTGGTCGCATGCTGAAGGATCAGACAAAGGGCGAAGCCGAATTCGATGCTGCCATTAAACAGCTCTCTAAGTTAACCGCGAAGTCAGACAAGATCGGCTACCAAAGAGACCTCGCGCGAATTCTCAACAACTATTCCATCTACCTGACAAAAGCCGGCAAGCAAGGCCGCGCTGAGGACTGTCGGGCTCAAGCGTCTGTTTTGTATGAAGCCGTGATCGCCGCAGACCCCAATGACGAATCGGCTCTTGCCGCATACGCCAACTGCTGCCGGAAACAAGTCGAAGCACTTCGTGGCGAATCGAACCTCGTGGCGTTCGAAAAGTATCAGCAAAAAGCGATCGACGCCTATCAGCGGCTTACCGAAGACTACCCCGCGACACCTCGTCACCGTGATCGCTTTTCATCGGTGCTGGTGGAAGCCGCAAAGTACTACAGAGTTCAAAAGCGCGACGACGACGCGTTCGCGACGCAGGAACGCGTTGTTCAGCAGCGAGAAATCCTCGTATCTCTATTTCCGGGCAACACTCGATACCAGCGTCGGCTGTCCGGCTCTCTGGCAAGTCTTGCAACGAAACTCAGCCAAGTGAACCGGAAGACGGACGCAGAACGGCGATTGCGACAACGACTGACCATCCGTCGCAAACTTGCCGCAGACAAATCTCCCAACGACACCGTGTACGCCGCGCTCGCGATGAAAGATCTCGCCACGCTAATCAAGACGTCAAACTCCAAGAAGAAAAAGCAAGAAGCAGTTGAGCTTCAAAAAGAAGCCGACGAACTAGTTGCAGAGCTCTCCGTCGAACAGGTTCTCTGGCAGGACACCAGCACAACTAGCAAACTGACTCTACTCTCATCGCTCACGGCGGTCGCAAAGAAGGAGAACGATCTCAAAGGCATCGAACAGGCCTATCGAGGTAAGGTTGAAGTTCTGACTCAACGGCTCAAGACCGATTCCACCAATCCAAAAAAGCAAAGTGATCTTGCCAGACAGTGGTACGTGCTTGGGAGGTTCCTTCGACTGAATGACCGGGAGGACGAAGCCCTCGATCCCTATCGGGAAGCCATTCGATTAGACGAACAACTACTCGAAGCCGACCCACAATCAGCAAGATACCTCTCTCAAATGGTTGGTCACTGCAGTGAATTCGGCCAACTGCTTTCCAAGACCGACCGAGTCGATGAAGCGATTGAGGTATTGGATCGGTCTTTGGAGATCGCAAGGAACCTCGCGGAGAAGCACGAGAACGTTGGCTTTCGCAACGCGCGATTTGCTTTCGCCTACATCCAACTGGCGGACGCATTGACGAAGAGGCAAGGCGACGAAGAGCAGATACTTATCGCGTACGAATCGGCAGTCGAACTAGCAACTGCACCGGTGGAAAAGGCCGACTTCGCCAACGTCAAGCCAATGGCAATCAACTCGCTGGCCTGGTTCCTGCTGCACTGCCCAGACGAATCTTTGCAGGACCCCGAACGTGCGTTGGAATTGGCGAACCAACTTATTGCGATCCAACAGGTAACCGGCCGTCACTACAGCACACTCGCCGTTGCACAGTTCCGCAATGCAGACTACGCAAGCGCAATCGCAAGTCTTCAAAAGTCCACCGAACTCTCTCCGAAACTCATCGCACTCAACACTCTTATCACTTCCATGGCTCAAGCGAACCTTGGAGACATGGAAACCGCAGCCGAAAACTACGCGGAGGCCGTGCGACTGAATGCAGAGAACTCCGTTGAGCCTGAACTGTTCGAGCAATATCGACAGCTGGCTGACGAGCTACTTACGAGAACGGGCACCGCAGAAACAGACTCTGAGGGACCGTGACAACTGGAGTCACTCCGCGGAAGTGGCGAATCGGTTCCAACTGAGACCGGGTCTCTCGACGCGAAATGACACCACTTGTCGGTTCTCGACTTCGGTTACGAAGGCGGTTCGACCGTCCCTGCCCCCGAAACAGATGTTACTCGGCCGTTTTCCGGGCAACGAAACCTCACGGATGAGCTTGCCATCCGGAGACATCATCGCCACCGTGCCTTTGCCGTATCGAGTGACAAACAAATTGCCGTCGATGTCGCATCGCATTCCGTCAAAACCATGATCTTCAAATCGCCGCACGAGACGTTTGTTCGACAGCGATTTGTCTTTCTCAATTGTGAACGCCCAGATGTTTCGTTGCTTGCTTTCGTTGACGTAGAGCGTGCGGTTGTCTGGCGAAACTTCGATCCCGTTTGTCGTTCCCATCTCTGACATCAGTTTCGTGGTGGTACCATCACGATCGATCCGCCATAGCTGACCGGTTCCTTCCTGCCAGTTTGGATCGCTGGCGAAGAGGGTTCCATCGGACGCAATTGCAAGATCGTTTGGTTGATTCATTTCGACGTTGTGAGCGTGAACTCGAATTGTGCGATCCTTCGGATCGACTCGCAGAACATTGTGTTTCGTATAGTCGGCGACGAAGAAGCTTCCGTCACGGCCGAACCGAATTCCGTTTCCAATGCTGCCAGCCGGAAGAGAAACAAAGACCTCGGCGAGGCCGTCTGGACCAATACGACCAATCGTTCCCTGCTCCTTAAAGTTCACGGCAAACACCGCACCAGTTCGGTCGCTGGCCGGACCTTCGATCCCGTCGGTGAATTCACCAGGCTTGGTAACAGCCTTCGCGACAAATAGCACTTCAGACGCTAGTTGCTTCCGAATATACGCAGGGCGATCAGTCGTAATTCCATAAGCTCCCAAATCGCGATATCGCCGCGCGGTGGCTCCGTCGTTGACGGTCCAGACGTGGAACTCGGCAAGACCAGCATCCGTTAGCCGCCGAATAAACTGCTTGTCAAACCGATCGATCTTCGCCTGACTGCCAAAGCCATCTGCTTTCGATTGCTTCAGAGTTGCGATGACAGAATCAGCAGTTGGCGTCTTCTTTTCTGCGTTGTGTCCCGACAACCAGTGCGCTTTGATGTGCGGAAGACGTTTCTTTGCTGCCGCAATGACCTTGGCATTGAAGCTGATAATCAAGCACTGCTCCGGCTTGATCGATGACTGTGCGAGTCGTTCTGCCAATGGTTCCACAATCTCGGGGCCAACCTTCAGTTCGATCACAAATCGCTTTCCGGGCGGGATAACAGCCACAACTTCGTCGAACGTTGGAATCCGTTCACCTGCAAAATCTGGAGACTTCCAACTACCAACATCAAGAGCCTTCAGTTCTTTCAATGTTGAATCAGCGACCACCAAATCACGATCGGCAAGTCGCTTGGTTCGGTTGTCATGAGTACAAACGATCTGACCGTCGCTTGTGAGGTAGAAGTCGCCCTCAACCCCATCCGCACCTTTTGCGAACGCCAACTTAAACGCCGCCAGCGTGTTCTCCGGAGCATCATGCGATGCGCCTCGATGAGCAACAATCAGCGGCATGTCTGATGCCGTGCAAACACCGACCAGCAACAAGGTCATCAACCAAAGACTTCTCATCACCATGCCTCTTTCTGACTTGCCAAACCACGGTTCATGCGACGCGTTGATCCTGCAGTCGCCATGCCGAAATCGCTACGGGCAGGTAAATCAATGTGGCTAGCCACTCAACAGTCGTTAGCTGATTGTACCGTCGATGCCCAACCACGAACTGATCACGATCCGTGATCTCCGCAGCAGCGACATCGATCACCTCGTCCAAAAACTCATGGACCATGAACAATCCACAGACCGCAATCGCCAACACCACCGCACAACCAATCAAGACCTTGAATCGACGTGAACACACTTTCCTAACAGCGAGAGCATTCATCAGCATCAGCCCCGCCGTTGCTGCACCAAGCCACTGCAGAACATCGGTGACTTGCTGCGTGATCAATCCGCCGTCCATCGGATCGCTCAAAACATCGTGCGAAATACGAACGACGACTCCGGTGTAGAACGTCAGCCCCCCGAAAAAAAGTGCGTAAGTAAGAACCAGAAGAGTCCGCAGCAGAATGATCATTCACTCACCGTCTGCAAGACACTGATCACAGAATTCCCACATGCTGTAGCTACAGACAAATCCGGCTGGGCCCGCCTTGGGACTGACGTTTGCGATTGGCAAAATCTCTTCCAACAGACAGCGGTACGCCGTTACCGGGGTCGCGTGTTCGCACATGTCGAAGCTGACGGAGCACGTGGCCAACCGTGACACAATTGCTGAGACCAATGGCCAGGCTTCTTCATCCGTGTGCACGGCGTCTGCCCGAGGAAGCTGAAGCGGATCGAACATCTCGGTTACCGGGGTCTGCGGCCCATGCAACACTTCGTCCCATATTTCGAACATCGCCTTCATTTCCGGATCGATGCCAGGAATAGCCTCGTCCCATGAACGGCTGGCAGATTGGTCCGATTCGTACCTAATATCCTCGCGCAGAGAACCGGCAATGTCGGCTTCGAGGTTCTTATCGAACAGCCCATACGGGTCCTCATCCGGTTCGGCCAGAGCATCGATTTGCTCGAAACCGTCTCGGAAGACTTGAGTGATATCAGGCCCCATTCCCAAATCATCATCGACTTCCGGAATCGGACTCGCCTCAACCGACTCGCCGTTGCTGAGATCGTCTTCGTCGATGAACTCTATCTGAATACCAATCATTTCAGCGACGACACGACCATTGTTCCCGTACCATTCCAAGTACAGAACATCACGTTCGACCGTACATTGCTGTTGCTGATCAGGTGACATCCGAACGAACTCATCGATAGGAACCGTCGGCACTTTTCGAACATGAAATTCGACATCGCCAATCACGCCAATCTGACGATCAATGTCCTCGATCTCCTGCGGAAAATCACCGGGCTGCAAATCCGGATGCAGCCGAGACTCCTCGCGGACTGTGAATTGGAAGTCCCGCCCTTCCAACTCACCCTTTAGGTTCCCGCACAGATTCAAAATGCAGCCCCATCCCGGAGCAAACTCAATTACCCCAGAGATCGAGTTTCGACGGGAGTTTCGGATGAAGCCGCCGATCGTGTATTCGCCAATTCGAAATGCCATGACTCCAGCATCGCTATCAGCCAGAGGATTGCAACTCTGGAAACCGCATTGTCATATCGAACATGAAGATCTGCTATTCGACAGACAGAACTTTGGTTCCCGAACCTAAATCAGAACACCCGTCTCGGTTCTTTTCAATCTTCAGCCCGACTTCCGTCGCCGCACATGCGGACGATTTTTGGGTCGAATCGAGCGACGATGTCGACAAGGTCTTTTTGAGCGGCCATGACTTCGTGGATGTCTTTGTAGACGCCCGGCACTTCATCAGCGCCAGCGGCCAGAACGCGGACGCCTTTCTTCTCAAGGTCTTTTCGAACTGCGTTGAAGTTGTACTTGTCCTTCGCTTTCCGACGAGACATCCGACGCCCTGCTCCGTGCGACGCGGAACACAGGCTGTTGGGTTCTCCCTTGCCCCGAACGACAAACGCCGGGTCTGCCATCGAACCGGGGATGACACCAAGAGCACCTTTGCTGGCGGGGGTCGCACCTTTGCGGTGAACCACCACATCGCGGCCATTGTGGTTCTCCAGCCACGCAAAGTTGTGGTGGTTCTCAACCTGCGAAACAACACGGGCGCCGAGATTTTTCAGGACGAGCCGATGCAAGACGTCGTGATTGGCAGATGCGTAGTCACCCATCAGGTTCATCGCAGCCCAGTACTCCTGCCCCTCCTGCGAATCCATATCCAGCCAACCGAGGCGTCCGAATTTGGAGGCGTATCGGCGGGGCAACATCGATCGAGCGATGTTGGAATATGTGTCGCAAACAGACGCGCCGGTTCCTCGACTACCACTATGACTCAACAGCGCGACGTATTCGCCGGCGTCGAGATTCAGATCATCCGCGCGTTCGGTCAGTGTGAGCTTTCCGAACTCAGCGAAGTGGTTTCCGGAACCTGATGTTCCCAGTTGCTTGCGGGCCTTGTCTTTGTTCATGCGGGTGATGCGGCTGACAGTCCAATCCTGATCCATCACAGGATGTTCCTGCGGCTTCTCGTGCTTGCAACCGATACCGAACCGCGTCCCACGCATCAGCGAGTCTTTGTATTGTTCGAAATTCTTACCGAGTGTCTCCACAGGCATATCGATGACGGTCAGTTTCATCCGGCATGCGATGTCCACGCCAACTGCGTAGGGAATCACCGCGTTTTCGAGTGCCAGCACACCACCGATCGGAAGCCCGTATCCAATGTGGGCGTCGGGCATCAATGCCGCCCCAACAGCACTCGGCACTGCGCAGGCCTGCCGCATTTGGTCGTGGGCACCGACGTCGATATCTTCGCCCCATGTCCGATAGGAAACCGGTTCTGCGGGCTCCATTGGTTCGTCGTCCTCCAGCAGTTCCTGCGCGAGCGGACTGAAAGGAGAATCGCCGACAAACATTGTCGGGTTGTCAAGAACCTCGACGACCCGTTCTTTGAGTGCGCGCCCCCGAATATTGTCGGCAGCGGCTGCTTGTTGAACTGCGGTCACAGCTGTGTTCAAACAGAACTCAGGGACACCAAGTTTTCGAAGTTGCTTGCGGTTCATAGTGTTCACATCGGAAAGTAACGATACACACGACACAAAGAACCGCATGATGGTTCAGAGGCGATTCGCGGCTTGCAAGACTGAGAGTAAGAAATGACAAACGTAAGAGACTTCGGAGCTGCTGGTGACGGCAAGACCGACGATAGCGAAGCCATTCAACATGCCATTGATGAAGGTGGAGGAGACGTTCATTTCCCACCGGGCGACTATCTTCTCAAACGAACCGTCACTGCGGAACTCGCGAAGTGTGGGCGGACCGCTATTCACGGGTCCGGCGGAACGGCGAAGGTCATCATGGCGGGCCCGGGACCGGCATTTCGGTTCATAGCAACCCACGCGAAGACCGCCGATCCATTCGGGTTTCGTCCTGAAGAATGGCAGAACGAACGAATGCCAATGGTTCGCGATATCGAAATCGAAGGTCGCCATCCTGCCGCAAATGGAGTTGAGATTCGCGGAGTCATGCAGCCTACACTTCGTGGAGTGCTGATCCGAGAAGTCCACACCGCCGTTCACATCACTGACCGAGCTCGTAATGTGATTCTGAGCGGCTGTCACATCTATCACAACAGCGGTATCGGTGTGCATCTCAACAACGTCAACCTGCATCAGGCTATCATTGCCGACAACCATATTAGCTACTGCGGCCAAAGCGGTATTCGGATTGAAAACAGTGAAATCCGTAACCTGCAAATCACCGGCAACGACATTGAATACAACAACGCAAAGACTCACGAGGAACTCGACAACGATGCGATGACTGGCGAAATCTATGTTGATGTTCGCAAAGGCAGCGTTCGTGAGGGCACCATTTGCAGCAATACAATCCAGGCGACATACAGCCCCAATGGAGCGAACATTCGATTCGTCGGACGCGGCGATGGAGTGAACCACAAAGCTGGCATGTGGAGCATTACGGGCAACTTGATTGGCAGTCAGGCAATCAATCTCCATCTGCAATCAGCCCGAGGTGTCACAGTCGTCGGCAACCACATGTACTCCGCCCACAAGCGGAACATTCTGGTTGAGAACAGCCGCAATATCGTCCTAAGTGCGAACTGTTTTGGTCACAACCCTGACTACAAAGACAAGGAAATCTGCACAGGGATTCAAATCTCCAACAGTGAAGACTGTGTTGTCTCAGGCATGCTGATTGAAGACGCCATCGCCGGCCAGAACACTGTGAGTGGTTCGCCAAACGTTGACCGAGAAGCCTCGTTCGAGATCCATGATTCGAGGCGAGTCACCGTGACTGGCATCCAAATCACAAATCCAAGTCCTGTTGGAATTCTTGTGAAGAACTGTTCCAACACCATGATCACCGGTTCCAGCGTCTTCGAAACACGCGACGAACGCAAAGTCACGCACTCAGTCAAATGGACCGGAGTCGGCACTGGGAACATGCTGACGGGATGTCGTCTACAGGCAGACCCAACGATAGCCGACTCTGCGAACGTAACTGCTTCGGGAAACGTAACAGGATGAATCGAAGCAACGTGGTAATCCACAGCCTGCTGATTTTGGCGATAAGCGGTGCCACCAATGCATCAGCGACCTGGCAGGAACCAACATCGCCCAAAGAGAAAGCTCGCGCGATCACGGTCGAGGGTGTAGGGATCGATGTACCGCTGCCGATCCGGTTTGGTGAAGATCAACTTGTCTCATCGAGCAGGCAGCGTCCGTTCTCAGAGCTTGTTCGATTGGATTTCGATCGGAAACGTCGCACCGGACGCACGCTTGTTTTCTTGTCGAATGGAGACCGTCTGCCCGTCGTCGTGGACAAAATTCAGAACGAGGCGTTGTTCGCTACTTACAACGGCCAAACAGTAAGCATCCCTCTTGAGTTCGCTGCGGCGATTGCGTTTGACCTGCCAGAGACAAACGCAGCCCGACGAGAGAGGCTACGACGGTTTAGCTCAAACAGAGAAGAAGACACCGTCAGCCTCAGCAACGGAGACGAAGTTACTGGTGAGATACAGTCGCTTAGCGCCGAAACAGTAAGAGTTGAAGCCGCGACTGGGCTGCGAACGATCCCGCGTAAATTGGTCACGGGAATTCAGTTCAGCGAGGAACTTCACGGTCACTTCGCCTTCTGAATTGCCGCGATCAAACTCGGCAGATTTCAGCGCTATTTCACGAAGACCAACAAAGCCGGCCTCAATCGTCAGGCCCTCAGCCTCGCGACGATCAATGACCTCCTGAAACGTCTCGGCAACTTCCTCGCCAAGAAAGCCGCGCAC
>JBGCDN010000568.1:0-2523 GCA_045105495.1 Planctomycetaceae bacterium | reverse complement strand
ACGCCGGTTCACCACCGTGGCAGCGGGACTAACCGCACAACTACCCGGTCTGCAGATTATCGCCAGCGGCGACCCGCGCGAACTGACGATCTGGGCGAAGCCGTCGCAGCACGAAGTTGTGACGAGGATCCTTGATCAGCTCAAGCGTGATGTTCCGACCGCGCGAAAGCCGATTCTTGCGGTCTATCCAATCACGAAAGTCGATGCGGCCGGTGTGCAGACGGTTCTGGCTGAATTGTTTCCAGATGCACAGATCACGCTCGATGAGAAAGCCAGCCGCCTGCTGATCAAAGCTGTCGCTGAGGAACAGAAAGCGATCGACGCTGCTGTCCAACAGCTCGACACAGACTCGCCGGTCTCGACGAAAATCAAGCTCATGGCGTACCCGGTTGACGGGCTCACATCGAGGACCGTGGTTGCTGCGATCGAGGCGGAAGTGCCGGGCCTCTCGATCATTCCTGATACTGCCGCTGAGACATTGATTGTTCGAGGCCAACTGCGAGACCACGAGAAAGTCGCCGCGATCATCGACGCGCTGCGTAGTTCGGCGGGAACGCTTCGGAAACGCCGCGTGGTGGCTTATCCGGCCGTTTTCGGAACCCCCTCACAGACGGTTGTGTTCTTCAGGTCAGCTTTCAGCGGCGCGCAAGCTGTAGTGGATTCGACTTCGCGGCGAATGACGGTTTGGGCGACGGATGAACAACACAAAGCCATCGCTGCTGCCGTAGCCGAAATGTCAGGACAGGGCGAAATGGCCGCCGTCACAAAGTCGTACCCCATGAAAGGGCTGAACGCGACAACGCTTACCAGAATGCTGACGCAAGCGGTTCCGGATGCGAAGTTTGCGATCGACACAGTTGATTCACGTCTTGTTGCGTGGGCTCGAGAAGCAGATCAAAAGACGATTGAATCGATCATCACCGGCGCGACCGATGCTGATCATGCCGGTCGCGTGCTGCAGATTTTCGAAGTCGAACCAACTCGGCTCACGACCACACAAACGGTTCTCACCAACGCGAATCCAGACGTCACCTTCACAGCCGCCGCCACCGGCAACGCGCTGCTCGCGTGGACGAGTGAAGAACAGGCGACACAGATTCGCGAGACCATAAAGCAACTCGAAACATCTGAAGCGCTTTCGACCAAACGCGAATTGCGAACGTTCAGCGTCAAAGACATGAACGCGGATTCTGCTCGTTCGATGTTGGCGAATGTGTTTCCAACAGTCAGCTTTCTGGATTCACCGGACGGAGCATCGCTCATTGCGAACGTCACAGCTCGCGACGCAAAGGCGATCGAAGAAACACTCGGGCAGCTGAAAGCTAACGGTATTGTGGCTTCGAAGCGGACGATGAACTTCTACGACTTCAAAGACATCGGTGGTGCAGAGGCCCGGGCGCTGATCGCCAAAGCGGTTCCCAACGTCGTTTTTACCGGAGCCGAAGATCGCACGGTCGCGTGGGTTCTGCCAGGCGAACACGAAAAGATCACGACGCTGTTAGAGGAACTCAGGACCACGAAACCGTTCGATCGAGGGCGGACGTTGAAGGCCTATTCTGTTCGCGGACTGGGCAGTAGTGCCAGCACCGTGCTTCAGCAGGCTGCTCCGGATGCCAGCGTCGTTGTCGGTGCTCAACCCGAACAATATCTCATCCGCGCGACGGCGGATGAGCATGAGAAGCTGGCCGAAACGCTGCAACAACTTCGCACCATGGCGGACAGCGAGCCCAAACGTGAACTCAAAACATACAGCATCAAAGGGCTCGACGCCGCCGCCGTTCGCGCAACGTTGTCGCCGCTGGTTGATGGCGATGTGCAGCTAACCGTCGATCCAACCGGCCAGCAACTTTATGTCCGCGCGTTTCCTGAAAAGCAGCGGGCTATCGAATCGGTGGTACAAGCCGTCCTCAAGTCGCTCCCGTCGCGAGAGGGTGAAGTGACGCGCACCTATCAAACAGAACCGGGCGACGCGGATGAAGTTCAGGAAGCCGTTGCACGTCTGTTTCCCAACGCCAACTTCGCCGTCGATCGTGAGTACCGAGTTTTGCTTGCTACGGCGCTGCCGGAAGAACACAAGACGATCGAAAGTGTGGTTCAGCAGATGTCGCAATCGACCAACCGCAAGCGTGGCGTCGCCAAAACGTATCCGATTGGTGAAGCGGAAGGCGGCAACCTGGCCATTTCTATCCAGCGACTTTACCGAGGCACACAGGTCCGCGTCTCATACGACGATGCTGCTCGAACTTTGTTGGTCGTGGCCGAAGATGACCAGCACGCCGTCATTCAAAAGCTGATTGACGACCTCACCACCGAAGCCGCCAACGCGCCGGTCAAGGAACTGGCGACGTTCAACATTGAAGGTCTCGATGGGAAAGCCGTTCAGGAAACGTTGAGACCACTGTTAGTCGATGAAGCCGAAGTTACTGTCGATCCCGTCGGCCGACGGCTGTTTATCAACGCGTTCCCCGAACAACAAAAGCGAATCGCGACGATTGTGCAGTCGGTTCTTGAAGGACTGCCGTC